>PWYO01000220.1 GCA_003567835.1 Actinomycetota bacterium
CCAATGTCTTCTCCCCTGGCAATCTTGTTGTCGCATTGCTCGGCTTGCGCCCGGGCCAAATCCAGGGTTTTGGTAATATAGCAGTTGAGTTTTTGATCCACATCATCCATCCGCTGTGCGATGCTGTCCAAAATCTCCACAGATTTGACCTGTTTGTCTTTGAGCAGTTTGTGCAGCTGATGCGCGCATAAATAATTTAAGTCCACATATCCCCCATTTTAATCAATCTTTGGTACCTTAAAACCATCATCTTCAACATCCGGCGCATTGCTCAAGGCCTCCTTGCGGCCCAGGGAGCTTCCGGGCTCATCTTCCCTGAATACATTCTTGATATCCAGCACATGGGAAGTAGGCCGTACCTGTTCGGTATCCGCAGAACGGACCACAGCCATATGTTCAAGGATATCATCAATCCGGGCAGTGATCTTTTGCAGTGACTGTTCATCAAACTCAAGCTCTGCAAGTTTGGCAATATGCGCCATATCTTTTTTATCCACCATTTTTTGGGCCTGCCTTTTTACAAGATTTGCAAAAACATATAGGGTATTTTAACAAATTTTTTTATCGATTAATACATGCGAATCATTTCCTGGCCGCGCAAAAGAATGACAATCAGTATCAGATTATAGACAGCATGCAAGAAAATGATGGGAAAAAGCGACTTTGTTTTTTCAAAGATATAGGCAAGAATCCATCCAATTAAAAAAATGGGTATAAAACTGTACAGTTCCATATGGGCCATGGCGAAAAGCAAAGAGGATAAAAAAAGCCCGGCATTAACCCCCCAGGCTTTTTTAAAAGCAGAGTACAGGTACCCCCTAAAAAAGATCTCTTCGGCAATTGGGGCTACCAGGACCACCACCACCAGAAGGATATTGGTAGAGACCTCGCCCTCCATAATCAGTTTGTCTACCGCGCTGGAAGGAGCCTCGATGCCAAACAGGGAATTCATCAGGAACACATACAGAAAACTAACAGCAAAGATGGCCATAAGCGATAAAAACGTATACCATATGGTCTTCCAGATGCTGTAGTAGCGCAGCCCTAAATCTTTAAACGATGATTTTCTTAAAAACAAGGCAAAAAACCATACCACGCCCAGCATAAGGAAAACCTGGATTCCGTAAAGGACCGAAAAACTGATATCGTCCATAGCGGTGATCCGTAAAATCTCTCTGCCGCTTATCACTTCCAGAATCCTGGAAGCACCGTAATAGATGGCTACCAGCAGCAAAACCAGGATGATAATAGAAAGCAGTGCATCCTTCACATTCCATTTGATTTGCAATTGCCTATTGCTTTCCTTAATCGGCCTCACCCCAACATCTTTTTGAGCTGCTGTTCATCGATGGTCTTAATATTATACTTTTTTGCATCATCGAGCTTGCTCCCGGGATCTTTTCCCACCACCACCACATCCGTGCTTTTGCTTACACTGGAAGTCACCCTTGCCCCATATTTTTCCATCAGCGCTTTGGCCTGGCTCCGGGAAAAAGAGTCCAGTTTTCCGGTGATCACAAAGGTCTTTTTTTCAAACGCCGGCTTGCTTTGTTTTTTTTGCACCCGGGCTGAAAAATTTACCCCTGCTTTTCTGAGCTTTTCTATAACCTTCTGGTTCTGCTTCTGTGAAAAAAAGTCCACCACGCTTTTAGCGATCCTGGGCCCGACCTCCCTGACTGCTTCGATTTGCGCATATTGGGCATCCATTAACTGGTCCAGGTGTTCAAATTCTTCAGCCAGCACTTCCGCAACATGCTGGCCCACAAACCGGATGCCCAGCCCAAAAAGCAGCCTGGAAAGCGGCTGGTTTTTGCTCGCCCGGATCGCGGCCAGCAGGTTATTGGTTGATTTTTCCTTAAACAGATCCAGGGAAATGACAGCATCATAGTCTAGAAAATAAATATCTGCGGGGTCACCGATCAGTCCTCTGTCAATAAGCTTACGCACCACCTTGGGCCCCATACCTTCAATATCCATGGCCCCCCTGGAGGCAAAATGCACAATGGCTTCAAACTGTATGGCCGGGCAGGCCAAAGAAACGCACCTGCGCACCGCTTCCCCTTGGGGCCTGATTACCTCGGAACCGCAGACCGGACACTTCTGGGGCATCTTAAACGGTTTCTCTTCGCCTTTCCTTCTTTCTTTTATGACCTTGACGATTTCAGGAATCACATCCCCCGCCTTGTGTATGACCACCCAGTCGCCAATCATAACCTCTTTTCTTTTGATCTCATCCTCATTGTGCAGGGTGGCATTGGCAATGGTAGACCCGGCTACGGTAACCGGCTCAAGCTTGGCCACCGGGGTAATGGCCCCGGTCCTTCCCACCCGGACCTTGATATCCAGTACCCTGGTTACCTCTTCCTCCGGCGGAAACTTATAGGCAAGGGCCCAGCGGGGATTCCTGGAAGTCTGGCCCAGCTTTCGCTGATAGGAAAAATCATTCACCTTGATCACCAAACCGTCTGTCTCATAGGCAAGGTCTTTTCTTTTTTCTTCCCAGCTCTGGCAGTATTGCTTGATCTGGGAAAATCCCTTCAGTTTCTCGACATGGGGATTGACCCTGAAACCCGCTTTGCGCAGGTAGTCCAGCATCTGGTCATGGGCGCCTATATCAAGCGCGCCGTCTCCCACCGCCCCGTATATGAATATATTGAGCTTTCTTTTGGCGGTCTTAGAAGGATCAATCTGGCGCAGGGAACCCGCAGCAGCATTACGGGGATTGGCGAAAACAGCCAAACCCTCTTCCTGCCTTCGTTCATTTATTCTGGCAAATTCTTCCTTGCCCAGATACACTTCACCCCGGACCTCCAGCCGTGAAGGAAACGGTACCTCCTCCAGCATCCGTAAAGGGATGGATTGGATGGTCTTAAGATTGGAAGTGATATCTTCTCCGGTAATCCCATCCCCCCGGGTAGCCCCCCTGGCAAACCTTCCCTGCTCATAAACCAAAGAAACCGCTGAACCGTCAATTTTTAACTCCACCACAAACTCTACATCATCATGGCCCAGGTCCTTATAGACCCTGTCTAAAAAATCTTTGAGCCCGTCATAATCAAAGGCATCCTGCAGGCTGAGCATTTTTTCCCCATGTTCGATGGTGGGAAAACCGCCTTCAACAGGCGCCCCTACCCGCTGGGTGGGGGAGTCTTCGGTGACCAGTTCGGGAAACCTTTTTTCCAGCTTTTCCAAATTATGCATGAGCCGGTCATAGTCAGCATCGCTTATAACGGGATTGTCTTTGATATAATAATAATGGTTATGCTTGTTGATCTCTTTTTTTAGCTGATCGGCAATAGGTTCAGCCTTTTGTGCATCTATTTTTTCCGGATTGAGTTTTAATAATGCTTCTAAGTCCATAACACCTTCCTCAATTTAAATATAAATTATACAGGGAATTTTTTTAAAGTTTAAGAGCAATGATATTAATTAAAGTATATATATTTATATAAATAATTAATTTTTTTAAATATTTTTATTTTTCTCTTGACATATATATTCATAACTATTATCATAAGTCTTGCAAGATAAGTTAAAGTATATTTGACAACTAAATTTACTTACCAGTAATAGAGGCGATGACTTACATTTCTTATTTGGGCACCTCGAAATGTAATGAGCCAGTGGTGCAACCGGCTATTGCTTTTTTCATGCCTAAAATTGGAAGCCGTCTTGCCTCTATACACAAGACCTAAGGAGGTTGAGATGGCTAAAACATTTAAGACAAAAAAATTTATCTTACTCGCACTGCCCTTGATCCTGGCAGTAGCAGCCCTTCTATTTTCCGGCATAAGCCCCACCATTGAAGTTATGGGCGCAGATGGGGTTACCGCCTTTGTGGCCAGGATGTACCGGGTAACCCTGGAAAGGGAACCTGATCCCGGCGGGCTTGCCAGCTGGACAGACGGTCTCCGTTCTGGGTCACTGTCCGGCGCCGATGTAGCCAAAAACTTTATCTTCTCTGAAGAGTTTAGAGCCAAAAACGTAAGTGATGAGCAGTTTTTGCATGTGATGTATGCAGCCTTTTTTAACCGGGCGCCTGATCCCGGAGGCTTTGGCGGCTGGATGAGTGAACTTAACCAGGGAAGAGGAAGAGAATATGTACTAAACGGATTTGTAAACTCCGAAGAGTTCCGGGCACTGTGTGCCCAATACGGGATTAACCCCGGCTCCGGAGCCAATGTCACCGTAAAAAATGCAGCCCAACCGGCAAGCCCTGCTCCAAGCTCAGCCAATCTAAATGCATATGAGCAGCAGATCCTGGCCCAGCTTAATGCCATAAGGGCCGCCCAGGGCCTGGGTGCACTTGCCCCCAGCCAGGCACTGACCGATATTGCCAGATCAAGAAGCCAGGACATGCTGGCCAGAGGCTATTTTTCCCATCACACCCCAGAAGGGTCCACTGTGTTTAACCTGCTTCGCGCCAATGGGGTAGGCTATAGGAATGCAGGAGAAAACCTTGCCCATTCCATGCCTTCTTCGGCGGGAAGCGCACAGGTTTTTGCC
>PWYO01000175.1 GCA_003567835.1 Actinomycetota bacterium
CCACTTCTGGGGGATAGTCTTTTCTTTTTGGCCCGGCCTCGAGATATAGATTTGCCGCCTGAGCAGGACGGTATGTGGCGATGGGCAAGTAATGGGATGTACCGTATGTGCACTGACCGGCATCGGGGTCAAGTGAACCATTTGTTTATGGACTTTTCCGTCAGGGGGGTGGGGCTCAAAGGGCTCTGGGCGCTCAAATGGAACAAGGGTTTTAATACAGGTAATCGTTTTGCCGACCCCGATTCTCCGTTTTGGAATTCCTATGAATGGATCCAGAAAGCAAGCCGATGATTCCGTTAGAAAAATGAAAAATGTTTAACTAATGCTTAATGTGGAGGTGTTAAAATGGACAGGAAATTACTATTCAGTGGTGTGGTGTTGTGTGCGATCTGTTTGAATTCGTGGGCTCTCGTTGATAACGCCTACAATTGGACCAATGCGGATGAAGACTATGCATGGGGCAATCCAAATAACTGGACGCTTGTGCTGGGAGGGGTTGAGTATCCAGGTGAGCTTCCGGATGCTGCCGCCGCGACACATATCAACCAATCCGACCCGAACGATCCGGACAGTGTCGGGTGTGTCTTGGGACCAGCAATTACGGCAAATGTCTCAGATCTGTATCTTGGCGGCCCAAGCCTCAACGGTGAACTCACTGTGGACGGCGGCACTCTCACAGTGGCCTCAAACAGGCGGCTGCGTCTCGCAGATGACAGCAACAGCACCGTTACGCTAAACCTGAATTCCGGCTCGATTGATGGCGGCCAGTATGTCATGGCCGCCGGTCAGGCCACCAGCAGCGTCTATTTCAACATGACCGGCGGCAATTTCACAGGCCACGATGTCCGTTTAGGCATCTCCGGGGATTTTATTGGTGTAATGGAAGACGGCACCTTCACGACTGGCAGCCGATTATATCTCGGTGGCGCTAGAGAGCCCGGCGGGTACGGGGACTTCACGATGAACGGCGGCTCAATGGAAATAGGCGGGGACTTCACGATGATAGGCGATGATGAGGACAGCAGCGGTTTTTTCACGATGAACGGCGGCACCTTAGAGTTTGCAAGAGCTGACAACAATGAGACTAGGATTGCCAATAGCGCCGGTACTACCGGCTACTTTATCCTGAATGACAGTGACGAAACTGTGGATATACGCAATCTTCGTGTTGGTTATAGCGGAGACGGAACCCTTGAGATAAATGGCGGTTCTATGAATGCTTACAGAGTCATGAGCGTCGGTTACTCTGATGAGGCGACCGGCCGGGTTCTACTCAATGGCGGCACATTAACGACCAATATGTTATCTATTGGATCCGGTGATTTTATCGATATAGCGGGCGGCACGCTGGTCTTAGTCGGTGATCGCGAGCAGGATGTTCTGGATTGGAACGCAGCCGGTCAAATTCTGGCTTACAAAGCACGCGGTGAACTGAACATTGTTGTGGATACTGATACAACCGTTACGGCAACCGTTGAGCCGGACGCCCTATATGCGGCAGGACTGGTTCAGCCTCGTGGAGGCGGAATTGCTCAGGATGCCGAATTGTCATGGTTTTCGGGTGATTATGCGGCAACGGAAAGAGTTTATTTCAGTGATTCCAGGGCCCTTGTCACGTCGCGCGACACAAGTGTCATGATTTATGAGGGTCCGCCGCTTGGCACTCTCGATCCGGTTCTCGGAGATCTTGACCTCGGCAGAACTTATTACTGGACGATTGATACCATCGATGACGGCACTGCGGGTGGACAGATCTGGTCAAGCGATGTTGCTGCATTTACCACAATCGGGTCAGTTCTGCTGACTGACACTGAAACAGCTATCGAATATTCTGGACCGGAGACTTCGGCTGTCGTTCTCAGTGGAGATTATAACCTTGCTTATGCCGGCGGTAGAACCCTTGGCTTGACATTCTCAGGCCTGAGTACAAATGATATTGAAGACATGTCCTTAACCATTACCGAAACCGAGCCGACCGGCGGCGGTGGAACCGGCTGGGGCGACAATCTCTGGGTAGGGCAGGATGGGACCGTCAATGCGTTACGGCTTTCACAGACGGGGACGAGTCTGAATTATCCGGCAGGCACAGGCCTGACGTCTTCCGGTGACCATATTGACGGTGGCATTGTGGCTGATAAATCCAGCAGCCGATATTTTGAAAGCGGCATTGATGTCAGATCTATTTACCTATCGTTCCTGGTGTCTAAAGATGCTACCGGCAGCGGCCGGATTGATCTGTTCCGCGATGACGGCGTAAATCGTTTGGGCGTTTCGTTCAATGCTGACGGTTCGCTTTCAGTAAGAAGTGCCGGATCTGCTGTGGCCACAAGTGCGCCGGGAGTGCTCGCGGCGGATACCACCTACCTGGTGGTGGTCAAATCAACGGTGAGTGCTATCTCTGCAGTTGCATACAAAGATGGGGACACCATCCCTGCCGACGATGACGCGGTGACATGGGATGTTCAAGGCAGTCGAACTAGCGGTATTGACAAACACAGGATCCAGATTGTCACAAGTGATTTGTCCGTGAAGCTTGATGAACTGCTGATCGGTAGTTCATGGGCAGATGTGACATCGTCTGAAGGAACCCCAACCGTTACCGAACCTTTCGATTATACGGTAGATCGTCTGGACGGCGTGCCGGTCGTGAGCGGGGGTGATGGCTCTTCAGCGGTATTTGCATTTACCGGTGACAGCGCCAATATGACTCAGTCGCTGTGGACCCCGTGGCATCTCCATCTTGATGATATTATTTCAGGCGGGATTGATCCGGCCCATGTAGGATCAATGAGTGTAACCATTGGTGATGGCGTGGCCTCTACGGGTACCGGGACGATCACCGTACATAATATTGCCGTGTACGGCCCGCGATGCCTGAGTGGTTTCGGTCCTCATGTGTATAACCACCCAGGTGACATCAACCGTGACTGTGCGGTAAATCTGGAAGATTTCGCATTTTTTGCGGCCGATTGGCTCGAGACCGGTTACCAGGTAACCGCCATTGATCCCGGAACAGCGAATTTGGCCTTGCATTATAAGTTCGACGAAACGAGCGGCACGACAGCTTATGACGAAGTTGGCGACAATCATGCCACGCTCACCGCGGAACTTTGGGATCCGGATGGTTATGACGGCGGCTGCGTGACCCTCTCGGAGCCCAATTACATCCTTGTTCCGCCGGCGGCTTTTGATAGGATTGCGGACAGTAATGAAGTGACCCTGTCTCTTTGGGTCAAGATGGATCCGGACAGCAGCAAGGCTTCCAGACAGTTTCTTTTCAATGCAAGCACCGAGGCCGGGACGGGCCATATCATTGCAATGCAGTCCCATCCTGTCGGTAGCATACGTTCAAGAATCGTATTTGAGGCCGGACACATCGAGCCGCAACAGCCCGATTGGGAGAGCTATTACTACGGCTGGGATGAGACGGTTTTTGAGAATCCTGCAGATGCTGTTTTTGGAAACTGGAACCATTTTGCGATGACCAAAGATGTGGATGCGGGCGTCCAGAGACTGTATCTCAACGGTCAATTGGTCGCTCAAACCGACAATGCGACAGCTCCGCTTAGCAGCATTGGATTATTTACGATTGGCTGTTTCACGTCTCAAAGACATTTCTTCGATGGTTCGATAGATGATTTCAAGGTGTACGATCGGGCTTTAACCCATGAAGAGATCCTGTTCCTTTCGGATGCTTCCAGCCCGTTAAATCAGCCGGCTCTTTCGAACGCCAATCTGGATGGCCTTGGGGATGTCGACATGGATGATCTTTTATTGCTTGTCGCTGAATGGCTGGCAGATTTAAGGGTGCAATAGGACCTCTGGCTTTTTTCCCACCGGTGGCACGTTATGCCGCCTGCCACCGGTGGTTTATGATGTAAAGTGTGTGTGTGTGTGTGTGTGTAGTAAAAAGAAAAAGACGCTCCGGCGTAGGGGTGTCGTGTTATGGTTAATTTTTTTTGTGGAGGTACGAACGATGAAAAGAATGGAAAACATGTATGTTGGATTTGTGGTTGTTGCTGTCTTGGTTGCCCTGATGGGTACGGCGCAGGCTGCGCTGATTGCGTACGAAGACTTTGATTATGCTGCCGGTAAAAATTTTAACGTCGATCCCGCTGACGGAGGCACCGGCTGGGTCGGTCCCTGGGCTAGTACAGGTGTTTCCGGGCTTACGGCCAGCGGCACCGTCTCGAGTCTCTATTTTGGCCAGTCTCCGGACTTAATTGAGGACGGCAGTAACCACATCTGGTCAGAATCAAGCAAAGGCAATATACGCTCCTTTTCTCAGGGAGTCAACGTTAGTTCTGAAACGCTTTATTTTACTGTTCTGCTGCGCACGTATGGCGGCGGTAACAGCACGGCTCAAATGCGTGCGGAATTACGTGCGGGTGCAGCCATCCGTGGAACTGTCGGTGTTGATCAAGGGTATCTGTTTGCAAAGGCCGATCATCCATCAGGCTATGGTGTGGGCGATGTGGCAAG
>PWYO01000298.1 GCA_003567835.1 Actinomycetota bacterium
AGGCAATACAACGCCAAGGATGATGCCGGCAATATCAAATTTCTTACCAGCCTCAGGTGCTTCTCCCTTGCTGATTTTCACCAAGTCAATGATGCCCAATATTATTGCTACCAAATTTACTGCCGGAATAAAAGACAGTATTCCGCAAATTAACGAACCTTTTGCCATTCCGCTTGGTTGTTCTTTTACGTCTTGCATGTGACTCCTTTCAAAATCGCATATAATTTTAATTGATTATATAAATTTTAATAAAATAATACAATGTAAATTGTAAAAAAGATGCTGAAAAGTGTAATTATTATATGAATAAATTTGATTATGGGGCATCAATATTAAAATTGTGGGGCAATAATCAAAAAAACTGTACATAAAAGGCAGATGAAAGTTTTTTTTGTTAGATTTTCAAAAATCTGTCTGTTATAATAGCAACCGCTTAAAAATGAACCCAAAGGTAAATGGAATTAAAAAAAGAGCTTAAGCTCATTGATGTATTTTGTATTGCTACCGGAGCTATGGTCAGTTCCGGTCTTTTTGTGCTTCCCGGGCTTGCCCATGCCCAGGTTGGGCCGGCGGTGATCCTATCCTATTTTCTGGCAGGGCTTTTGGCCTTAATTGGGGTATTAAATATTGCAGAGCTGGCCACGGCTATGCCCAAGGCAGGGGGCGATTATTTCTTTATTACCCGGGGACTGGGACCGGCCATTGGAACTGTAGCAGGCATGCTCAGCTGGTTTTCTCTGTCTCTTAAAAGCGCTTTTGCCCTGGTGGGCATGGCCGCTTTTGTGAGGCTGATTATTGCATTTAATTTACAGATTGTAGCGGTTGTTCTATGCTTGATTTTTGTAGCCCTCAATTTTTTTGGGGTAAAGCAGGCCAGCAGGACCCAGGTGATCTTGGTGATGAGCCTTCTGGCTATTCTTCTTGTGTATGTGGCCTGGAGTTTGCCTCAGGTCAACATGAACCGTTTCCAAGAGTTTGCGCCTTACGGAATGCTTGCTGTATTGCCCACCACCGGATTTGTATTTGTAGCCTACGGGGGATTGTTGAATATCTCCAGTATTGCTGAAGAAATCAAAGATCCGCAAAGGACCCTGCCTCTGGGGCTCATATTGTCCCTGCTGATTACCACCCTGTTTTATGTGGCGGTTGTGTTTACCACTGTAGGGCTGGTGGAGCCTGCAGAGCTTGACAATTCCCTTACACCCATATCTGACGGGGCGGCTGTTTCCATGGGCTTTATAGGGCTGATTGTATTAGGCATAGCGGCTATTTTTGCCTTTGTGTCCACTGCAAATGCAGGGATTATGTCTGCTTCCCGCTATCCTTTTGCTTTAAGCAGGGATAAGCTGTATCCGGATCTGTTTAAAAAAGTTCATCCAAAGTTTAGGACGCCTTATGTTGCCATCCTGTTTACCGGCTTGTTTATTATCATTTTTCTCTTTTTGGAACTGGATATTCTGGTAAAGGTGGCCTCCACCATTGTCATTCTGGCCTATATCCTCTCCATTCTTTCGGTCATTGTGTTACGGAAAAGCAAGCTGCAGAATTACCGTCCAGGTTTCAGGGCGCCATGGTTTCCCTGGCTGCAGATTGTGGGTGTACTGGGCTTTATATACATTATTATAGAAATGGGGACCATAACCATGGTTCTCAGCGCAGCCCTGATCATTGTAGGGATCCTCATCTATGTTTTTTATGGCAGAAAGCGGGTCAGGGGAAAAGAACATGCCCTACTTTATGTCATGGACGGGGTAACCCCCAAAGGCCAGTCCTATACCACGGGCATGCTGGAAGTAGAGCTTAAGGAAATCATTTATGAAAGGGACAATGTCATAAAAGATGATTTCCACCAGGTTATTGAAAAAAGCACGGTACTGGATATCAAAGAGCCTATGGAAATTCATCAGCTGTTTAAGCTAGTCTCCGAAAAGATGTCTGAAAAATTGGACATCAAGCCTGAATATTTTTATACCAAGCTTGAAAGAAGAGAAAAAGAAAGCGGAACCCATATTACCCAGGATATCATCATGCCCAACATCATCATTGCCCAGAAATGGTTTTTTGATGTCTTCATGGTCAGGAGCAGGGAAGGCATATACTATATCCACAATGACCTAAAAATCAGGGCAGCCTTCTTTCTTATTGCTTCAAGGGACCAACGCAACCTTATGCTCAGGGCCCATACTTATCTGTCCCAAATCATAGGAGAGCAGGATTTTGAAAAAAGGTGGCTGGAAGCAAAAGACGAGCATGGCCTAAAGGATATTATCCTATTGGGTAAAAGAAAGCGCTAGCTTCAAAGGCCGTAAACAGCATTGGCAATGGAAAAGTAGATTACCAGCCCGGCAGCATCGATGACGGTGGTCAGCAGGGGGCTGCTTATGACCGCAGGGTCCAGTTTTAATTTGGTTAATAAAATGGGCAGAACGGCACCTACCAGATTGGCCAGAAGGACCACTGCAATGGTGGACAGCCCCAGGGTAAGGGCCAGGGGGTAGCCGTCTTCAAATAACAGGGTTCTTAAAAAAAGCAAAATACCTAGGCTGACGCCCAGCAGGAGGCCGATTAGCAGCTCCTTTTTGGCCACCCTGAACCATTTCCTTAGGGTGAGATCCCCTGTAGATAAAGCCCTAATAATCAAAGTAGCCGACTGGGTGGCAGTATTGCCGCCGCTGTCAATAAGGATGGGGATAAAGAAAGCCAGGGCAATGACTGTTTCCAGGGTGACCTCGAATCTGGAAATAATGGCCGAGGATATAAACCCTGCTACCAGCAGTATGGACAGCCAGGTGATGCGCTTGACATACAGTGTCCAGGCCGAAGCGGTGGTATATTGTATGCCCACCGGGGCAATGGCTGCAGTTTTGTGAAAATCTTCGGTGGTCTCTTCTTCCAGTACGTCAAGGATGTCATCGATGGTGACAATGCCCAGCAGGATATCATCAGAATCGATGACCGGGAGGGCTATCAGGTCAAATTCACTCATTTTTTTAACCGCTTGCTCCTGGTCTTCAAATACAGAAATGGCTACATAGGTGTGGTCCATAATGGATTCCACTGGTTTATGGGGATTGGCCAATATAAATTTCCGAATGGGCAGACTGTCTAAAAGCTGCCAGTTGTCTCCGGTGACATAAACAATATCAATGGTTTCTGCATCTTTTCCCAGTTCCCTTATATGCTCCAGGGCTTTGCCGATCTTCCAATAAGACCGCACTGCCACATAATCGGGAGTCATTAGCCTGCCCACGCTGTCTTCAGGGTAGCCGAGTAGGGCCAGTGTTTCTCTTCTGTCTTCCAGGGGGAGGGTGTTTAGCAGTTTTTGGGTCAGTTTTCCCGGGAGGTCCCCGAAAACTTCTGTCCTGTCATCCGGGGATAGCTCGGTGAGGACTTGCCTGATCTGGTTGTTGTTCATGGATTTTAGAATGGATTCCTGCCTGTCAGGGCCCAGTTTGGAGAATACTTCAGCACCCTTATTCCTGCTGAGCAGCCTTAATATAAGCAGCTGAGTCTCCAAGTCAAAATTTTCCATGATTTCAATAATTTTGGAGGAAGAAAAATTGGATAAGATTTCTTTTACATGTCGCCATTCCCGGTTTTCAACCAGTATTTTCAGATCTTCAAAGCCTATTTCTTTTTGCTTTGTTTCCTGCATTCCTTTTCCTCTCTGAACGGTTGAACTGGGTAATCATCCAGCATACGCAGGCACCGTCATAAAAGTCCATCATTATTGTATTCTAGTTTAAGGGTTTTTTAAATTCATTTCCAGTGATTGCCTCTATGACTGTCTATACCGGGCCAGGGGTGGTCCCAAAATGGTTACTGCTGGAATATGATATCGGTAATATCCGTAAACCTGTAGGGTTCATTTTCAAATGAATTATAGATCCTGTCTTCCAGCAAGGGATAATCGGTGCCGAAATAGGTATTAAAAATGACCCTGAAATTGTTTACCGGGGTGATGGAATCATGGAGCAGGTCATGCTTCTGCTGGGGCAGGTGGTAAGCATTTAGAATCCGAAAGCCCTCTCGGAACATGTCGGGGGGGGGGGGTTGGCCGGGCACAAAGGTATTGCGGGGTCCATGGTCTGCCTGAATAATCATAATGGGCGGCGTTTGTGATTCCTCAAACACCTGTTCTACAAAACCCATGACCAGTTCGTTTAAATAGATGAGCTGGTTTAGGTAATGTTGTTTTTGTTCAGCCCCCCAAATATTGATGTCAAAATCCACATCATCATCCACCGGCCCCCCGTCCCGGTCAAAAACATAAGGGGGGTGGGGGCAGATAAGATGCGCAAAGGCATAGGTGGGTCCTTCCATATGGGGAACTTGTGCCAGCTGGTCGAAGGTATTGATAACCCGCATCCGGGCTACGTCCCGCAGGATATTATGTTCGATCACTTTTAGGGCGGTGGTCCGAAAAAGCATGGTCTGAAACTCGCTCCAGGTGTACTGGGAAACGGCTATATTGA
>PWYO01000032.1 GCA_003567835.1 Actinomycetota bacterium
ATCACGGCTATGATTTGTTTGGCATATGCAATGGTTGGGACGGTCTGATCAAAGGCAAAGGGTTTGACCTTATAAAAAATGGGGTTTCAGGAACCTTATGTACCGGAGGGACCTATCTGGGCACCAGCAGGACCAATCCCTATAAAAAAGAAGGCGGGGTTGAAAAAGTAAGGGCCAATATCAAAAAGTTCCAGTTGGATGCCCTGATTACCATTGGCGGCGATGATACCAATGGGGTAATGGCCAAACTGGCCCAGCATGGGGTTCAAGGGGTGGGCATTCCCCAGACCATAGACAATGACATTGCCTGTACCGATTATTCCATTGGGTTCGATTCGGCATTGGAAGTGGTCACAGATGCCATTGACCGGCTGCACACCACTGCGTCTTCCCATCACAGGATTATGATTGTAGAAGTCATGGGGAGAGATGCAGGCTGGCTTGCCCTCCTGGGAGGCCTGGCAGGCGGGGCGGATGTCATCTTGATCCCGGAAGTGCCTTTTGATTATGATGAGATTGCTGAAGTGATTGAAAAAAGAAAGCAAATGGGAAAAGATTTTAGCATCATTGTGGTAGCAGAAGGGGCCAAGCCCAAAGGGATTGACAAGCAGGTCACTTCTTCTGGAAAAGTAGACAGCTTTGGTCATGCACAGCTGGGAGGCATTGGAGATTTTATCTCCAGGGAAGTGGAAAAAAGAACCGGCTATGACAGCAGAGTCACTGTACTGGGACATATACAAAGAGGCGGGAAACCAACCGCATTTGACAGAATCCTTGCCACCAGGATGGGGGCTGAAGCAGTTGATTTGATCAACAGGGGCGATTTTGGCAAGATGGTTTGTTTCAAAGACAATAAGATGACTGCGGTGCCTATCCAGGATGCATTAAAAGAGCAGAAGCCCATGGATATGGACCTTTATGAGCTTTCCAAATTGTTCTATTAGAAAAGTATAGCCGGCCGGCTTAAAAGGCTGCCTCAAAATAGATAAGGCAGCTGGTGCGCTTATAGGCAGTGAGGGTCATGGTCCCTGCAAAAAGCCTGCAATTGGTTCATGGTTTTGGATCCGAATGAATAAACAAAAACCACGGCTTGCGGGCCCCTGTTTTGTGCGTGATGGAAACAACCAATACCGGTATTGCGGTATCATTTTAACCAACGGTTTGGAAATGATCCTAACTGGGTTTTTTTATAGACCTAGCGGGGTTGGCGTAAATCATAAAAGTGAGGTAAGCATGTTTTACAGGTCATTGCATTTTTTACCCGACGGATTTGACAGAAATGATTATATTGTGGCCCTCTATTTTATAGAGCTTGCCCCGGATGAGGACATCATCAAGTTTTCCCAAACCCTTGCTGTGGATATGTCTACGGGGACCTGGACCGCTGTTGCTGGGGAAACAGAAGAAATGAGGCAAAAATACGCGGGCAAAGTGGTGGGCATGTATGAAGTGCCCAATTATGAATTTGAGCTTCCCCAGGATCAGGCGTGCCGCAGGTATGTGGTATCCATTGCTCTGCCCTTTGAAAATATAGGGGCGGAGATTCCCATGCTTTTGACCACCATCATTGGCAATACTTCTGTGATGGGGCGCATAAAACTGCTGGACATCGAGTTTCCCCTGCAGTATCTGAAACAGTTTCAGGGCCCAAAATTCGGCATAGAGGGCATAAGAAAGTTGCTGGATGTGCCTGAAAGGCCGCTGCTGAATAATATGATCAAGCCCTGTACGGGGTTTGCCCCCAAGGTTGGGGCCGGTTTTTTCTATGAAGCTGCCGCGGGCGGGGGGGACATCATCAAAGATGATGAACTTCTTTCAGAAACCGCATACAACAACCGGGTTGAACGTATAGAAAAATATATGGCGATGGAGGCCAAGGCATATCAGGCAAAAGGGGAAAGGACCCTGTATTGTGTCAATATCACCGGGAGAGCGGAAACCTTAAAAGAAAGAGCGCTGCAGGCCATACAGGCAGGCGCAAATTCGCTGATGATCAATTACCTGACCCAGGGCCTCTCTTCTTTTCGAGCCATAGCAGAAGACCGGGACATTGATGTGCCTTTGCTTGCCCATCTGGATTTTAGCGGGGTATGGTATGCCAATCCCTGGGGAGGGGTTGCCAGCCATTTGGTACTGGGCAAGCTGGCCAGGCTTATCGGTGCAGATATGATCGTTTATCCCATTGAGTCCGGAAAATATAGGATTTTGGATGAAAGGTACAGGCAGATTGCTTTTGACCTTATCCTCGACTGGCACCATATCAAAAAGACCCTTCCCATTCCCTCAGGCGGGGTCACTCCCTATCAAGTGCCTAAAATTATTGATGATATTGGTTTTGATTGCGCCCTTTCAGCCGGCGGGGGCATTCACGGTCATCCTATGGGGGCCCAGGCAGGCGCCAGGGCTTTCCGGCAGGCCATTGATGCGGTTGTTTCAAAGACGGCCCTACTCCAGTATGCCAAGGACCACCAGGAATTAAAAGCGGCATTGGATTACTGGAGGCGATGATCTAAGCGGCTGTAAAATTGTTCTGCTTTCTACTTTTTCATGGACCTTTGCCAAGACTTACCACCGTTGGTGCAGGGTTTGTGGGTCATTTATAGTTCTGTCTCTGGCCTATCATAAAATAACTGCTTTGTGGCCAGCAAGATAACCATTTGTGTGCTCATGCATGGCTCTGTAAAAAATTCAAAAGCTGGGGACAGACAGAATATAGACGGGGGGACTGCCATATGGTATATTAGCATTGGCATTTAGAACATTTATAATTTTCTTTTCTTACGAAAACCCATTTTTTCAAAAAAAGCCATCTTGTCCCAAAAGGCAAACCTTGACAAGATTGGGAAAAAATGAAAGACTATGATAGTTACTAATTAATAATTTTTATGATTGCAAGGAGGTGAGGGCAGTGAAGATATTAGGGATCATCCTGATGGTCTTTTTGATTTTGTTTGTGTCTCCGTTTCAATTCCGAGGCTCTGATTTTGACAGGAATGTGGGCGAAATCATATCAGATTATGAGTTTAACTATATCCGGTGGCAGGTAGACTTGCTGAAAGAATTTTTCAGGACCAGCGAAGAAGAAACGGTACTGACACCGGAAGAAGAAGCCCTCATTGTCTGGACCTATTTCCAAGGCGAACATGACAATAAAAGGCTGGCAGAGATTATTATTGCCAGGCAGATTGAAGAAGTTTTAACCGAGAAGGGACTAACCCTATTGCCCAGGGTGAATTTCAGCATCCGACCCCTGCCCGGCTATCTGATTATGTCTCCCCGGGAGGAGATCAGCAGGTTAAAAGAAGTGCATGTTCTGCCTGGGCTTACCTATGAAAAAAGAGAAGAAATCGAGGCATGGTTAGATGGTTTGGGCTTTTCCTCCTATATCAGCGATATTGCCGGAACCACCACCTTTCCAATTGTGGTTAGGGAAGGCGCCCCGCTGCGAAGCACCATCCGAACGGTTGCCCATGAATGGGCGCATCAGCATTTGTTTTTCCGGCCCTTGGGTTTTCGGTACGCACTCCACTTTATAGGATGGCCGGATGATGCGATGGCGGCGGTTAATGAGGCGGTGGCCACCATTGTGGAAAAGGAAGTGGAGGAAATCATATATAATCGATATTATCTTCCTTTAGAGATTGATATGCCGCCTGCCAGCCCTCCAGTATTGGACTTAAGGGGGCAGTTGCGCATGGTAAGGGAAGACGTGGATCAATTTTTGGTTTTGGGAGAAATTGAACAAGCAGAAAGGCATATGGAAGAACAAAGGCTTTATATCAACTCTTATGGCTATAATTTCAGGAAGTTAAACCAGGCCTATTTTGCTTTTCACGGTACCTATCCTGCCATTTCAGTCAATCCTTTGACCAGGAAAGTTCATGAGATGAGAAACGACAGCCCTAGCCTGAAAGCATTTATCGATGAAATTGGGCGTGTTTGGGATGCCCAAGAATTGTTAAATAATCCTTAGATCCAGGTTTTTAACATATATCCCATTTTTGCAGGTCCCCTTCTACCTTATTTCCTGTTTCCTATTATTGATCTACCATACGCCCATCTGTTTCTATGGCCCTAAAAATGATTGTGCATGGCTGAAAACCCATAGTGTACTTTTATGTATATAAATAGTATATATTTAGTATTGACTTTTATCATTTTTTATTTTATCCTATTGAAACATAAAGCTATATATTATGCAAATGTACAAATAGGTAATTATGCACAAATACAAAAAGGACCAAAATTTTACAGTCATATTTGCAGACCATGACTTAGAAACTTTCAAGAAGATTAACCAAATGAAGCATGATTATCATTTTATCAACCTGAATAGCGATTTTGCGGTCAATTTTGTCATGGAATACGAAAAAGTAGACTTGATGATTATCAGCAGAAATATAGGGGATTTAGAAAATATCATCAAAAAGGCCCAGAGAAAAAAAATCAAGGTCTACCAGATTGGAAAGG
>PWYO01000276.1 GCA_003567835.1 Actinomycetota bacterium
ACTTCAGCACCAGCAAGCTCTATGGCCGAAGGGAGCAATTTTAGATTCCTGTATGGTGTTTCTACAATGATTTTGTTGGGGTCCTCTTCGTCGATAAGCAGGTTATAAACAGAACCGTGTATTTTTTCAGAATCCAGTCCTATGCCACTGGTTGAATTGCTCTGGGGGTCCATATCGATAAGCAGGGTTCGAAAACCTTCAGAACTTAAGAATGCTGATACATTGACTGCTGTGGTGCTTTTCCCAACCCCTCCTTTTTGATTGGCAATAGCAATGACCCTGCAAGGCTGTTTGTCTGGGCTGGAATTTTTCATAATGTTTTCTTTTTTTATAAAACTGCTTTTAAATATTTGCATATATACACATTTACATAAATATTATGACGCCGGGCTTCTCTTTATTTTTGAAAATGGTCTTGGATACTTCTGCGGAGTGGACTGTTGTTTATTTATTTCTAAAAACACTCTGAACTCCGGTAATTCTGGGATATTTGCCTTATGCAGACCCTTAATATTTCCTCCCAACTTTTTAACAAAATCTTTGTGGTTTTGCACTTCCTCATAAACCATTCTGCTTTTGTAGAGTATTATTTTACCATGTATTGCAGAAAATGGAATTACTATTTCAGCCAAAATGCTAAATTTGGTAACCGCTCTGGCTACGACTAAGTCATAAGCTTCCCTGTGTTTTATGTCTTTTGCAAGCTGTTCCGCTCTCCCCCTGATCAGTACAACATTTTTCAGATCCAAATTATCCACGGCATTTCTTAAAAAATTTGTTTTCTTTAATGATTTATCTAAAAGGAAAATTTTTTTTCTTGGTAGAAAAATTGACAGCAGCATCCCGGGCAGCCCTCCCCCGCTTCCAATGTCTAGTATTTTATCCCCAGTTCGAAAAAATTCTTCCCTATAATCTAAAATGGACAAGGAGTCCAAAAAATGCCTGATCAATATTTGGTCCTTTTGTTTTGTGCCCACCAGATTCATTTTTTTATTTTCCTCAAACAATATGTTTAGGTACAGTAAGCATTTTGAGACTTCAGCATGGGTATGGTCAATACCGATCTCTTTTAAATAAGAAACCAAGGTTTGTCTGAATTTCAATTGTTATCCTGTCTCCTTTTAAGGTTAAGCATGAGTATGGATATATCCGCTGGAGAAACACCGGCAATTCGCGATGCCTGACCCAATGTATTGGGCTTCTTCATTGATAACTTTTCCATTGCCTCATTGGTTAAACCTTTGAACTTAAAATAATCTATATTGGTGTTGAGCACAAAATTCTCTAGTTTTTTTGTCTTTTTAATGTCTTCCAATTGTCTCTTTATATAGCCTTCGTATTTGATTATTATCTCTACTTGGTTCCAAATTTGGTTGCTGAATCCATTTTCCGACAATGCCATCATTGCTTTCGCATCATCCGCGTTAACGTTTGGTCTTTTAAGCAAATCATAAATGCTGACGGGAGATTTTATTGCAAGCTTTCCATTGCCATAGTACTTTTGTCCCGGCTTGATTACGGTTGTTTTTAATTTTTCCATGAGTCTATCTATTTTTTCTTGTTTATCGAGGATTTTCTTATAATCCTTTTTTTTCAACAGTCCAATTTCAAATCCGAAATTTCCCAGTCTCAAATCCGCATTATCCGATCGGAGCAATAAACGGTACTCCGCCCTAGATGTATACATCCTGTATGGCTCAATAAGATCTTTTGTAATAATATCGTCAATTAAAACCCCTATATAGCTGTTATCTCGAGTAAGCAGCAATGGTTTTTTTCCTAATAGCTTTAAAGCTGCATTAGCCCCTGCTACAAAACCTTGGGCGGCAGCTTCTTCATATCCTGATGTTCCATTAATTTGCCCAGCAAAATATACATTTTCTATCTGCTTTGATTCCATGGTGTAATGCAATTGGCTGGGTATGATATAATCGTATTCCACTGCATAGCCCGGTCTCATAATCTTGGCATTTTCAAGGCCCTCAACGGTTTTGATAATCTTTTGCTGGATTTCAAAAGGCATACTGGTAGTAAGGCCCTGCAGATACATTTCATTATTATATTCCCCTTCAGGTTCTATGAATACAGGGTGTTTATGTTTTTGGGGAAAGTTGATTACTTTTCGATCAATAGAGGGGCAGTGCCTTGGCCCATGGGTATTAATAATCCCAGATTTGATGGGAGAGTGGTTTATATTTTCCGCAATAATGTGATGCGTCTTTTGGTTGGTATAGGTTAAAAAACTAGGAATGTTTTTAACAAAATGGGGGCTTTCCCAAAATGAAAAAGTACCCGCATCAGGATCCCCTGCACTAATCACTGTTTTTGAAAAATCGATACTCCTTTTATCCACCCTTGGAGGAGTAGCCGTTTGAAACCGGTCCATTTCAAATCCCATTTGAATGAGATTTTTGGTTAATTGCATGGCTGGGTATTCCCCCATTCTACCGGCTTGATAGTCTTTTTTACCAATAATAATTCTACCTCTTAAAAAAGTACCACTGGTAACGATTACCGCTTGGGCATGAAATGCCATTCCATCATCGGTAACCACTCCTTCTACTTTTCCTTGTTTTATAATCAGATTTGCTACTATGGCCTGTCTTAAAATTAGCTTAGGTGTGTTTTCAAGGACATATTTCATCTCAATTTCATATTCTTTTTTATCTATTTGTGCCCTTAAGGCTTGAACTGCAGGTCCTTTTTTTTGGTTTAAAATTTTAAACTGAATGCCCGTTTTATCTGCCAGCCGGCCCATTTGTCCACCCAAAGCATCCAGTTCTTTTACCAATTGACTTTTACCAACCCCACCAATGGAAGGGTTGCAGGGCATTAATGCTATTTTGTCCAGATTTATGGTCAGAAGAAGAGTATTTAATTTTAATCTCGCACAAGCCAGTGCAGCTTCACTACCGGCATGTCCTGCCCCCACAACGATTACATCATACACCAATTAGCCACTCCTTTGTTTCACGTGAAACAATTTTTAAGATATCATATCAGGCAAAAAATATCAGCACATCCTTCTTTTCTACAAGCTTAGGCAGCATTGTATAAGATAACCACCTTTTTTAGGGAGTTTTACCACTTTTGATCATCGATTCTTGCCGTTATTTTAAAACTTATAAAAAGCCTTTGAAATTATTTTAAATTTATCAGTGATTGTCAAGCACATATAACCCTAACCTGTTTTTCAGGTCAATGCTATTATTCTCGCACCTATTAAGATCATTTTGCACCATTGCTTCTCTTTTGATTCCTTTGCTGCTCCACTTTTAATAGCACTATTGTAATGAATGGATGACCCGTTTATATTGTATTGTACATTCTGGTATAGTAGCATATACGATGATAAACAGGAGGATTATCCATAACATTTAATGAGCTTTTTCATTAAAACAGGTAATTAATATGACAGATTATAACCAAGATACGATAGCTGCAATAGGAACAAAGCCTGGGGAAGCCGCAATCGGTATTGTAAAAATTAGCGGGCCTGAAGCTGTAAAAATTACAGACTCCATTTTTCGGTCAAAAAGCGGAAAGAAGATCCAAGACCTTCATACATACTCTCTAGTCTATGGGGAAGTGGTTGACGGTGATGGTTTGCCGGTTGATGAAGTGCTTGTTGGACTCATGCGTAACCCTCATTCCTATACCAGAGAAGATGTGGTAGAAATTAATGCACACGGGGGGATGGTTCCTACTACCAAAATCTTAAGCCTATGTTTGGAAAAAGGGGCCAGAGCCGCTGAACCGGGAGAATTTACAAAAAGGGCTTTTTTAAATGGTAGGATTGATCTTTCTCAAGCTGAGGCAGTCATTGATCTAATAAAGGCCAAAACAGAGGCCAGCTTGCAAATTGCTGCCAATAACATCCGGGGCAATATAAGGGATACTGTGCATCAAATTAGGGAAGAGGTTTTAGAGATAATGGTGCAGCTGGAAGCAAGTATCGATTTCATTGAAGAAGATCTGGAATTAACACCCTACGATGAGCTGAGGAAGAAAATTTTTAGATTGATAAAAAAAACGGATAAGTTGATTGAAGATGAAGCAAAAGGGGAAATTATTAAAAACGGGGTTAAGGTTGCCATTGTAGGAAAACCTAATGTGGGCAAGTCAAGCCTTCTGAACCTGCTGGTAAAAAAAGAGAAGGCCATCGTTACCTCTATCACAGGTACAACCAGAGATGCTGTGGAAGAAATTATCTATGTTGGGGGCATTCCTTTAATTCTGATTGATACTGCGGGCATTAGAAAAACTTCAAACGCCATTGAAAAAATTGGGGTAGAAAGAAGCTTAAAGCATATGGATGAAGCAGAAATGATCTTAATTGTCTTTGATTGCAGTAAAAAAATTGATCAAAGGGATATTAGGATTATGGATAGCGTGAAAAACAAACACACCCTGGCAGTAGTGAATAAAATTGACATTGGGAAAAAAACCCATAT
>PWYO01000317.1 GCA_003567835.1 Actinomycetota bacterium
AATATGAAATATTTTTTGGGCTGCTGAGATGCAAACGGCGATGCTGCTAAAATCCAATTATTTTAAAAAGATCAGTCCTTGAAAGAAAATCTATAAAAGAGTCACCGAAAGGTTTGGCGCGCAAGCTGTTTTAAAAGCTTAATATTTTGCCCGAAATAACTTACATTGCATAAGTTTGGGGCTTTGTATTGGACCAGGCTCATGTTGGCTTTAGACCCATAGGGACGTGATCCAACATAACCAGGCGCATAAAGGGAAATTTTTCGTATCATGCCTCCATTGCATACAATACATTTTTACGAATCGGGTAAAATGCTGGAAAGAAGGATAGCATGAATTCCCGGCAGAGAGTTCAGCAAGCCCTGCAACATAAACAAGCAGATAGGGTACCCATTGATCTTTGGGGCTCAGACAGCAGGATTACCAATGAGCTATATTTTCGAATTAAAAAACATTTGGGACTCCAGGGACTTGGCCAGAAGATCCGACCTGGAAAGAGTGCCGAATATGTAGATTATAGGATCAGTGACCATATTGGTGCCGATTTCAGGCATGCTGTTGTCCGGCAACCAAAAAATTTTACAAGCTATATAGATAAAAATGGCCATACAATTGATGAATGGGGTATCGGTTACAAAAGAATAGGCAAATATACCCAGATTAGCTACCATCCTTTGGCAGATGCTGAAATAGAAGATATCGACCGGCACAGATGGCCAGAAGTTGAAGACCCCGGCAGGCTGGAAGGTTTGGAAAAAGAAGTGTCGGGGTGGCACCAAAATACAGATTTCAGTATTACCGCAGCCACGCCAATTTCAGGTGTTATCATCGAATTCTATCAGTACCTGAGGGGAATGGAAAATTTCTTTATAGACCTTTACTATCATGTCAAATTTGCTGAAAAACTCATTTATACAATTGCTGAAAAAGTTACAGAATTTTATATGTATTTTCTTAAACCCATAGGCAGATACCTGGATTGGATTGAATTTGCAAGCGATTTCGGGACCCAGGAAAATGCCTTTATGTCACGGGCGCTGTTTAGAAAATTTCTAAAAAAACCCATGGCAAACATATTCGAAAATATAAAAAGCGCCTATCCCGGTCCAAAAATATTTTTGCATTCATGCGGCTCAGTAAGGGAGCTGATACCGGAGTTTATCGATATGGGCGTAGATATTTTAAGCGCTCTACAGCCCCTTGCCAGCAATATGGATCCCTTTGAACTGAAAAAGGAATTTGGAAAAGACCTTGTTTTTCACGGAGGTGCTGATATACAGCGCAGTCTGACTGCGGGTAAAAAGGAAGCTGTAGAAGAGGCCAAACGAAAAATTGAGGCTTTTGGACCAGGAGGAGGCTATATTGCCGGTCCCTCCAACCATTTCCAAAGTGACACATCCGTGGAAGCATTTTTTGCCTATTATGATGCCACATCCAAATACGGGAGATACCCCTTAAAAATGCCATAATGTTGAATCATTAAAAAAATACCAGGAGGATATTATGGAAAAAGATTTGCTTATGGGAATCGATGTAGGATCAAGCAATATAAAAAGTGTTTTATTTGATAAACATTGTAATGTACTGGCCAATGAATCGGATGGCATTGAAATTATTTTACCCCAGCCGGGTTGGGCTGAATATGACCCCAACAAATGGTGGGAACATGTAAAGGCGACCCTAAAAAGATGTCTTCTGAAAACCAATGCTGATCCTAAAAGGATTGCAGGGATCGGGGTCAGCAGCTTGGGGTGCTGCGTGGTTCCCTTAGATAGGGAAGGCAATTTGGTTTACAATGCCATTCCCTGGTCAGATTTAAGAGCATTTGAAGAAGTAGCTTTTCTTGAAAAAAAGTGCAGACAGCTTATTTTCGAAAAAAGCGGCAATATCCCCACCGGACTCAGCGCTACACCGCATCTGATGTGGTTAAAGAATAAAATGCCGAAAATATATAAAAAAATATACAAATATTTGGAGGCGAGTGGTTTTATTGTGCAGAGATTGACTGGCGCGTATACCCTTGATTACTCCATGGCTTCAGCACTTGATTACGGAACCGATGTAAAAGAATTTGGTTATAGCAAACAACTGATTGATTTGATGGGCCTTGATATTGAGAAATATGCAAAACTGCATAGAAATACAGACATTGCCGGAAATGTCCTCAAAGAGGT
This sequence comes from Actinomycetota bacterium, assembly GCA_003567835.1. Lineage (GTDB taxonomy): Bacteria > Actinomycetota > Humimicrobiia > Humimicrobiales > Humimicrobiaceae > Halolacustris > Halolacustris primus. The sequence goes on from PWYO01000317.1 coordinate 2,175, forward strand.
TGCCTTGGAGACTGGCCTTGAAGAAGGCATTCCCGTATTCAATGCCGGCTTGGATATTGTTACAGCAGCACTGGCTGGGGGCGCTATTTTTCCAGGACAAGGCTTTTATTCCATGGGAAGCGCTTCTAATATGATGATCGTTACTGACAAACAGATCCCTACTCCTTATTTAACATCTATTAAGCATATCATCAATACGAATCTGAATTTGGTCTTTGGCTCTCAGGGAGCAGCAGGTTTTTCCCTAAAATGGTTTTCTGAACAATTTGGCCGCCTAGAAAAGCAGGTATCTGAACTGTTAGGCGGTAAAATTAATCATTTTGAGCTCATGAGCATGCAGGCATCCAAGGCTTCCCCTGGTTCAGGGGGGTTGGTTTATCTGCCTTATCTTTTTGGAAAGTTCCACCCCGTATTTGACCCCCATTGCAGAGGGGCTTTTTTTGGTATATCTCCTACCACCACCAAAGCGGATTTTACCAGGGCTCTTATGGAAGGTGCTACATTTAATATGTATGAGACCATCAATAGCGCCCAGGATGAGGGATTGACACTGGACGAGATTATCACCAGCGGAGGCCCCACCAATAGTGATATATGGTGTCAGATTATTTCTGATATCACCGGTAAAAAAATTGTTACCATTGATGCCCCTGAAGCGTCACCTTTGGGTAATGCCATGCTTGCAGGTGTTGGCACAGGCCTTTTTACGGATTTTGATCATGCAGTTGAAATGTTTATTAAACCCAAGAAAGAATATAGTCCGGATATGAATCATCATGCAGTATATGATGAGATCTTTGAAGTATATAAAAATGTATACCGATCGCTGAAAGAGAATTTTCAAATGATGGCCAAATTAAAAGAAAAGTTTGACCTGTAGCCATATTTGCAAAAAGATTGCCCCATTTGAAACAGTATATAAAGTTCAGAGACAGGAAGACGGTTAAGCGGGGTTCCAATATGGGCAGACTATGTTCAAAAACATTTTTTTCAAAACAGGACTAAAAAAATATGGATATTGTTCATCCCAAATGCACTGTTTTAGCCAGGGCACTTTTATGACGGTCATTGATAGGTTTATTGGGCGCAAATCATTTTTATAATCCCCCAACAGGGCTTATAATGGTTTACATCTATGATAAGTAATGGAGGGCAAAAGTTTGAAAGTTATAGATCTATCAAAGAAAGTAGCGGTTGTAACCGGTGGGGCAGGTCAGCTGGGAAGGACCATGTGCAGGGGCCTTGCAGAATGCGGAGCCGATGTGGCTATAGGGTATTATGGGCAGAAAAATAAGGCAGAAAGCATAAAGGAGGAAATAGAAAAAAATTTTGGCATAAAAGCCATGGCATCAAAAGTGGATGTTACCGAACTAAAATCTGTCATAAGTATGAAAGACGCGGTTACCGAGCAGCTTGGAACTGCAGATATTATCGTAAATAATGCGGTCATTGGCCTCAGTGAGTGGAAAAATGTTTTAGATGAAGATTTGCAAAGTTATGAAAGCCAGTTTAGGTCGTCGGTTTTACACAATGTTTTTATGGCCAAAGCTTTTGTACCGGACATGATCAAGAAAAAATACGGAAGGGTTATTGCTATTAATACCGAATGCTCCATGCAGGCTTTTTCTACCCAATCAGCATACATTTCAGGAAAGCGGGGCATGGATGGAGTACTAAGGGTGCTGGCCAGGGAGATAGGACAATATCATATAACGGTGAATCAGGTTGCGCCGGGATGGACCATCAGTGATAATTGCCGGCAAGCTGATGGTTCGGAGTCCAATATCAACCAGGATTTTCCATACATTGATCGGGTCCCCATGCAAAGAAGAGGTACAGATGAAGATATTGCCAATGCTGTCTGCTTTCTTGCTTCTGATCTCGCCGGCTTTATTACCGGAGTCTATTTGCCTGTGACCGGGGGAAATGTTATGCCCTGCATATAGCCATAGGGGCGCTGCGAGATCGGCAGCAACTGGTTGTAAAGCGATATGGTGACAGTACTGGATCATGTTTCCCCCTTTTTTTATGAAATGCAGGTCCTTTTTCCAGCAGCTAGGCTTGGGCACAAGCAATTGATTCATATGCTTGTGGATGAAGGCAACCTGCCTTTTGGCAGATGCTGCTTTGTTTTAAATCATGAATCGGGACCATATTTATACCACTGTTGCTGCATATAAGGTGGAACATAAAGATGGTTGGATTTTACTTTTTTGGAGGCTTAAAAAGACATCATAACGTCCATAAGCACTTTATGCATGGATAAAAAAAGATTGATG
>PWYO01000128.1 GCA_003567835.1 Actinomycetota bacterium
AAATGCTGCGGCAGATTTCTCTTATCGCACAAATTTTCAATAAAAAGATCAGGTAGCTGAGCCCCATTGGAACTAGCAAAACACCTCAACGGCCCCCAGATTGAAGCTGTAAAAAATACCGAAAACCCTATGCTGGTTATTGCTGGCGTGGGGAGCGGAAAAACCAGGGTTTTAACCTATCGCATCGCTTATCTTGTCAGCCAGGGCGTGGACCCTTACAGCATTCTGGCCATCACTTTTACCAATAAAGCGGCAGGGGAGATGAAAAAACGGGTTATTGAGCTGGTCGGTGCGGTGGGCAGCTTAATGTGGGTAAGCACCTTCCATTCTTTTTGTGCCAGGGTGCTGCGGCGGGAGATCCACCGGCTGGGCATGTCCGGAAACTATGTAATCTATGACCAGGAGGACAGCCATAAGCTTATCAGCCGCTGCCTCAAAGAAAAGGACCTCGACCCCAAAAGGCTTTCCCCCCGGGCGGTCGGTGCAGCCATCAGTGATGCCAAAAACAGGCTGATTGATCATGAGACTTACCGAGAAAAAACCACTGATTATTTTGAGAGACAGGTGGCAGAGATCTATCCCTTGTATCAGGACAAGCTTTATAAGGCCAATGCCCTGGACTTTGACGATCTGCTGATGTATATGGTGGACATCTTAACCCTGTATCCCAAGGTCAGGGAAAAATACCAGAATAAATTCCGCTATATACTGGTGGACGAATTCCAGGACACCAACCAGGCCCAGAACCAGATCGTATTGCTGCTTGCCCAAAAACATCAAAGGATATGTGTGGTAGGGGATGATGACCAGAGCATTTACAGCTGGAGGGGCGCAGAAATAAGCAACATTATGGATTTTGACCGCCAGTTTTCGGGCACAGAAATTATCAAGCTTGAACAGAATTACCGCTCTACCCAAAATATACTGGATGCAGCCTACAGTTTGATTAAAAAAAATGCCCATAGAAAAGAAAAAAAGCTGTGGACCCAAAACCCCAAAGGGGACCTTATTTCTGTATATACAGCAGATGATGAAAAACAGGAAAGTGCTTTTGTGGCTTCCAAAATTGAACAATACAGGGAAAAGAAAGGGAAAAAATATAAAGATTTTGCCATATTCTATCGGACCAATGCCCAGTCCAGGGCAGTGGAAGAGCAATTGATCCGGCAAAACATACCCTATAAGATTTTTGGCGGGGTGCGCTTTTATGACCGCAGGGAAATCAAGGACATGCTTGCTTATATGAAGCTTGTTGCCAATCCCAAGGATGTAGTAAGTCTTACCAGAATCGTTAATGTGCCTTCCCGGAAAATCGGCAGCACCACCTTGTCCCATATAGAAAAATTTGCCCAGAAGCACAGGATGACTTTTTGCCAAGCTTTCTACCAAAGTGATGAGATCCCTTATCTGTCCCGCCGGGCAAAAGAACAAATAGCCTCCTTTATATCCTTTATATCCGGCTTGCGGGACTATTGCCGCACAGCTGCCCTGGACCAGCTATTGGAAAAAATCTGGCTCGATTCAGGGTATATGGCCCAACTGAAGACAGAGAACACCATCGATGCCTTAAACCGCATTGACAACTTAAATGAGCTGCTTACAGTAACCGGGGAATTTGAACAAAAGGCAGATCAAAATCAGGAAGGCCTGTCGAAATTGAATGATTTTTTGGAAGAAGTCTCCATGCTTACCGATATGGATAATTGGGACCAGCATACTGATGCTGTGGTGCTGATGACTTTGCATAATGCCAAAGGTCTGGAATTTCCCATTGTTTTTATTGTCGGGCTGGAAGAAAACTTGCTGCCCCATGCAAGAAGCATGGAATCCTCAGACCAGGAGGAGGAGGAAAGAAGGCTTTGCTATGTGGGCATGACCAGGGCCATAGAGAAAGTTTTTTTAACCCATGCCCAGGTCCGCTCTGTGTATGGAAACAAAAAATACAGCATACCTTCCAGGTTCCTTGTGGAAATTCCTAAAAAATTTCTCTGTGATGAAAATAGCAAACCGAAACGGTCCTCTCAAAAACAACAGGGCCCTATGGCCCAATTTCGGCCGGGAGAGAAGGTAGAGCATAAAAAATGGGGCATAGGGACGGTCATGGATATTAAAAAACTTTCCGGGGATGTGGAGCTGGATGTCGATTTTGAAAGTGTGGGCCTAAAACACCTGTTGGCCAGTTATGCCCGTTTAAAAAAGATTGGTTAGGCGGTCCTGTGCTTCTTTTTGCCGGCATCCTTGACCGAAAGCCTCCTGACTGAGAGGCAAACGGAGGTTCAAAAAAAGCGGCCTTCCGGCAGGTTTTTCAACCACGCTCCGGCGGGGATTGTACAGCTTTTTCTGCTGGGGCATGCGGGGCATCATTGGCGCCGGACAGCTGCTCTGTTTTGCTGACACAGGCCGGTTGTATCCTGTTGGCAGCAAAGCGGCTTATGGTGCTGGTTGGTTCCCGGAATTGTCTTCTGCAAACCCCCGAAAATCCTGCTGCAGATGGGACCAAGTTTGCAAGGAGCCCCTCCCCGGTCTTCAAAGATGGTCCCATGCCAGTTCCCGGTACTGGATGAACTTTCTGCTGCACTCCTATGGTTGAACCCTGTTTATGGCATTTTGCGCATGCCTGCCTTACTTGGGCAAATAATCAAGAAGTTTGCCTATATCTTCCTCTTGGCCGGTGGTAAGCGTGGTCACCATGACTGCGTGGCCTGCTTTCCTGGCCTGCCTGTATGCAGAAAATACAGCGTCATAGACCATTTTCTCATCATCTCCCCAGCTAATGGTGCTCAAAGGGGTGACCTTGTAATCGATGCCTTGTTTGTCCAGGGCTTGCCAGAACGCCTTCAAGGCCGGTTCTATATCCTCTTGGCCTACCGGATAAAGGCTTGCCTGTAGTGCAATCATATTGCTCCTTTCATCGTAAGCTTCTGTATCCCCAGCTGGCTATGCCGTAATGGGTCAGAAGGGTTAATAATAGTATATAGATAGAAAGTATCAGGACCACATAAATGATATCAGACTTTTTTATACGGACATCCCTTAAATAGGTTCTTTGGCTATAGGCCATAAAACCTTTGCTGTCCATGGCAATGGCCACCCGCTGTGCTTTCCGGATGGCTCCAACCAGCAGGGGGATTGCATATCTTTTGAGTCTTTTAAACTTCTGCAGCAATCCGGCTTTTTGTTCCGAACCCCTGATCATATGGGCTTGGTGAATGTTTTGGTATTCTGCACCCAAGAGAGGTACAAATCGGTACCCTGCCAGGGCCCCGTAACCGATCCTGGGGCTCAGTTTAAGCTGCAAGATCAGGCTGAGTATAAAATCAGTGGGGTCCGTGGTGGCCACAAACAGTATGGAATAAATCAGAAAGCAAAAAATCCGCAGGCCAATGGTAAGGCCGAACAGAATGCTGGCCCTGCTGATCAAAAAATCTCCAATGGCCAGCACCACCACCGGCTCCTGCTCCATGCCCACATCAAAGGCGATGATGCTGGTCAGGGTAATGGCCAGCAGCAAAAGCAGCAAAGGCAGCATCATGTTTAAAATCCTGGCAATGGGGATTTTGCCCAGCAGGGTAACCTGCAGCAGCCCCAATGCTGCAAAAACCAGGGTGGTGTAGGGGTCATAGACAAAGGTGACCGTAAACATCAGCGCCATAATCAGCAGCAGTTTTATGCTGGGGTTTAAGCGGTGCAGAATTGAATCTTTCTCCAAATAATCAAAGAACTGCATGTTGGCCCACCTCTTTCTGCAGCCTGATTAAAGGCGGTATCTCCAGGTCAGCCTGTTCGATGATTTCGGTATGATGGACAAGCTGGCCGGTCTGGCGGTCATAGACAGCCCTGCCGTCATCGAGCACCAGAACCCGCTGGGTATAGCGGAAGATGATATTCATGTCATGGGTGATGATAATAATGGTCTTATTGTTGCGGTTATATTCGGTGAGCAAGTCCATGAGCATCGCGGTGGCCGCATAATCCAAGCCGAATGTGGGTTCATCCAGTATGAGCAGGTCATGGTCCATAATCAGGATGGAGGCCACAGAGAGTTTTCTTTTTTGGCCCTGGCTTAAGTTAAATGGGCTGCAGTCCGAAAACTTTTGCAGGCCCAGCCTGGAAAGCATGTTTTCGGTCTTTTCCTTTATCATTTTTGGGTGGTTTTTTGCCAGTTTAAGCCCATAGGAGAGCTCGTCATAGACATTTTCTTCAATAAATTGATGTTCGGGGTTCTGGAATACATAGCCGCATTTTTTTCTAAATGCCGTTTTTTTCATGGGACTGCGGCCGGGACCGAAAAAGTTCACTTCGGCTGGGGGTTTTATGCCGTACAAGCCTATGAGTATTTTGGCCAGGGTGGTCTTGCCGCTGCCGTTGGGCCCTACTATGCCTATAAAATCTCCCTGGTTGATGCAAAAATGGATATCTTTTAAAACCGGTTTCTGCTGGG
>PWYO01000318.1 GCA_003567835.1 Actinomycetota bacterium
CAATTTGACGCCTTCTGCAAATGTCTGCATTGCTGCCATCCTTTTTATAAATCCGTATGATATGTATGATGGGTTTATGCAGTTGCCTGAATATTTTTGCCAAAGCAGCCATCTGCGGCAACGCTTTTGAGGTTCCGGGTACTGCAAAGCGGCCTCCCTGCAGTGTATCCATTTGGGTGTCTATGGTAATCAGGGCCATAGATTCAAAGTTGGGCTTGGTATAAGCATCCATTTCTATCAATATAAAAAATGAATCAAAGGGTCATATTATTTTCATGCCTGCTAAGATGTACTCTACACATGCTTTATGCAAAATGCAACAAGCATCTCTTTTAGGCTATGCCATAGGGAGGGTCACCCATAAAAATCATCGCTAAGCTGCCTACAATCTGGCTGGCCTATGACCACAAACGGGATCAGGTATCCATACGGTGATGTTTGTTGCTGTCTTATGCATTTGGTTTTATTTTAGGGCAGAATAACCCAAAATGCTGGATTTTCATTGATTTCTTTTTGACGCGATGATAAAAATCAGATATAATACAAAACTGTACATAATATTATCAATACTGTGCATATTTGATTCATGATACCTGAAAAACGCAGGCAGGAGATCATCGATACGCTTCAAAGAGAGCAGGTCACAACCCTGGCCAATTTAAGCAGCAAATTTAGGGTATCCAGGGTCACCATCCAGAGAGATATAAGCCTTCTAGAGGAAAAAGGGCTGGTTAAAAAAGTGCATGGAGGGGTAAAGATCGGCCGTCCAGCCGGCAATCATTTTGAGACCAGGTTTCGGGCAAGAATGGAGGCCCATTATGCCAAAAAACAGGAAATTGCCCTAAAAGCCCTGTCTCTGGTAAAAGATGAGCGGACCATATTTTTGGATTCTTCTACCACCCTGTATATATTCTCTCAAGAGTTATTTAAGAAAAAATTCATTGACCTTAATATTATTACCACTTCTCCTTCTATTGTAGGGAAAGCCAGAAACTACCCGGATATGAAATTGATCTGTACCGGAGGACAGTTAAAGGCGGATTTTAATATGTTTTGCGGAAGCTGGGTTCTGGAATTTTTGGATCATATCAATATTGATACTGCCTTTATATCAGCTGCTGGGATTTCCCAGCAGCTGATGCTTACCACTTCAGATAAGGACCTGGCCAATATTTTGGCCAAGGTGATGGAGCGTTCCAAGAATATCAACCTTTTGGCAGACAGCAGCAAGTTTTTTAGGCAGGGGATGTTAAACATCAGCCATATAAGCAGCTGCAGGCATGTGGTAACTGACAGCATGATCAGCAGGGGAGCGGTAAACCAGCTTAACACAATACATAATCTTCATTTGATCTATTAATCATAACCAAGGAGGGAATTATGGATATGAAAACCTATACCACAGATGTGGTGGTCATAGGCGGCGGCGGCGCTGCCTGCAGGGCAGCCATTGAAGTGTCCGAGAAAGGGCTTAACAGCATGATGCTGGATAAAGGGCGGCCCGGACGTTCAGGTGCCACGCCATGTGCGCTTTGGAGCATACAGGCACCTTTTGGTCCCCGGGGAAGAGACCAAAGAGATACCCCTGAACAGTATTTTGAAGACATGGTCAAGGCAGGGCGGTTTATAGGAGACCAGAATATTGCAGAGATTGTAGCCTTTACGGCCTGTGACCGCATACTGGATATGGAAAAGTATGGTGTGCATTTCAAGAAATATGATGACGGCAGGTTTTTCCAAACCCCTATGCCCGGCCAGACCTATCCCCGATCCTGTTTTATGATTGAAAATGGGCAGCACATGTCTACTGTGCTGGCCAAAGAAGTCTCCCGCAGAGACAACATCCAGGTATTGAAGGATTTCTTTGTGTTTGACCTTTTAAAGAACGGAGATGTTGTGGTGGGGGTCATCGGCATGGACCTATTGACCGGAGAACTGGTGGCAGTCAATGCCAAATCCACGGTGATGGCCACCGGAGGATATACCTCGCTTTGGGGTTTTAGCGATAATCCCCCTACCCTTACCGGTGATGGAGTGGCTATGGCTTACCTGGCCGGGGCGGACATCGTGGACCTGGAGTTTAACCAGTATTATGGTACCGATGTTATCTGGCCGCCCAGCGTGAAAGGGGCAGTGGTGCTCTATGAGCTGATGATTGATGAGTTTGCTGATGGAGAGATTACTGATAAGGACGGAAACATCATCATAGAGAAACCGTTGCCGATCCGGGATGAAGCCATAAAAATCATTTTTGAAACCATTAAAGCAGGCAAAGGCACCCCGCACGGTGGGGTATATTTTGATACCACCTTATCCCCCAAAGGCGAGGATGCGGTCAGGGATGTATTTAAAAACATGACTCCCAAACATTATAAATTCCTCATTGATGCAGCAGGCATTGATCTGGCCAAAGAGCCTCTGGAGGTAGCGCCTGCATCTCATTACCAGTGCGGCGGCATTTACATTAATGGGCGGGGCCAGGCCACTGTAGAAGGGCTGTATGCCTGCGGTGAATGTGCCGGTAATTTCCAGGGGGCCAACCGTTTGGCAGGAAGCGCATTATGCGATACCCAGACCACAGGAGCCCATGTCGGGGGATGTTCTGCCGATGATGCCAAAAACAGGGATATGCTGCCGGCAGACAAATCCAATCTGAATGAAAAAAAAGAGCTGGTCAATATGTTTTTATCCAAAAAAAACAAAAGCACCAGACCGCTGTTTATCAAAGAAGAGATACTGAAAACCATGGACCAGCACATGGCCCCTTTCCGTAATGAAAAAGGAATGGAAAAAGGCTTGTCTCTTATCCAGTCACTTTCCGAGCAGCTGGAAAACATACAGGTGCCTGAAATCAAAAGGTATAACTTTGAACTGGAGGAAGCGCTGGAAGCCAGGCTCATGGTAGATGCGGCAAAGATTACTTTTGGGTCTGCTATGTTTAGGAAAGAATCAAGAGGCCATCATAACCGGGAAGACTATCCGGATACGGATAATAAGAATTGGAGATGCCATACCATCGTAAAACAGGTAGACGGCAAACCGCAGTATTCAAAAAGGGATGTTATCTATACCCGGATGAAACCCCAGGATTAATTTTTTTAAATTTTTAGTTTAGGAGGCAAACATGGCCAAGGACAAGATCAAAGCAAAAATACAGCGTTACGATCCTGAGAAGGATCAAAAGCCCTATTTCCAAGAGTATGTTGTGGAAATTGACAGGGAGTTAACCGTGCACGAGCTGCTTACCAAGATTCACAAAAATTATGACGGCACCCTGGCCTATAGGGCATATAAGTGTTTTAAGGGAATGTGTACCACCTGCATTGTCAAACTGGATGGAAAAACAGTAAGGAGCTGTGCCACCAGGGTAGAACCTGGCAGTGAGATTACCATAGAGCCTGCAGGCGGTGGAGCATTGATAAGAGATTTGGTAGTAGACTTTAAAAAAATGTAGGATAGGAGACCATCATGGCAAAACCCATTATCTGGCAGGAAATCACCTGGCCGGAGATTGAAAAAGTAAGTAAAGAAGTAGGCATTGCTATACTGCCCATAGGGGCCACTGAACAGCACGGCTTTCATTGTCCCACGGGAGTAGATTTCTATAATGCTTATGAAATATCCAAAAAAGTAAGTGCCCGGACCGGAGCTATTGTGGCTCCGCCCATGCCCTACGGAAGTCATCCTTATTTCCATTACGGCTTTACGGGTACCATACCCATCAGGGCCACCACCCAGATAGAGTTTGTAAGGGATGTCATAAAAGGGCTGGTAAACTCAGGATTTCGGAAGGTCATCATCATGCAGGCCCATGGACAGTGGTGGACCATGCATACTGCCATCCAGGAAATTGCCTTGGATGTGGATTGCTTTATGGCTGTAGCCACCTGGTGGGAGCTGGCTTGTAAAAAAATCAAAGAGGTATGCGAAACGCCGTTTAAGCATGCTGATGAAGTGGAGTCCTCAGTCAGCCTGTACCTCTATCCTGAGCTTTGCGATATGTCCAAAGCCAAAGAGGATTACAGCCTAAAGCCTTATATTGACAAAAAATTTACCAGGCCTGCAGTGCATGCAGAGCTGATCAATGCTTTTCCCATTGAGTCGATTACCTTTGTCCCCCAGGAAAGTGTTATGGAAACCGGTGCGCCGGGGGATCCCAGAAAAGCGACCGCAGATAAAGGAAAAGCGATTGTGGAGACCGCAGTGGATGTGGTGGTCGATTTAATTGAACATCTGAAAAGCAATTATAAACCAGATCAGTTTCCCAAGGTAAAACCGGACCTTGAAGAAGACATGTATTGATATGGGATATTTGCTGGGAATTGATATCGGTTCAGGAGGGTGCAAAGTCACCCTCCTGGATAGTAAAAAAGGATCTGCCCGTACCGTGTCTGAAGAATATCCGGTATACTATCCTGCGCCCGGATGGGCTGAACAG
>PWYO01000339.1 GCA_003567835.1 Actinomycetota bacterium
GCTGAGATTATTGGCAGCATTACCCTTTTTAGCTTTCTGGGGTTCTATGATTGCGGGCAGGTTTCTTTGCGGTTATGTAAGCAAAAAGTTTGATGGGAAAAAAATAATCATTGTCCTTACTGCTTTTTCAGCAGCAGCATTGGGTGTAGTCATTTTTAGCCAGGGCTATATTTGGGCTATTATCGGTTTTTTTCTATTGGGTTTGGGTTTATCTGGCATATGGCTTCTGAGCATCGATCTGGGTTCTACCCGCTTTAGGCATTACTCTGCAACCGCGATGGGCATGATGATGGCTTCATCTTCCATAGGTGGTATGACCATTCCATTTTTGTCCAATGCAGCAGGTGCGGCTTTTGGTCCCAATCTGGGCATAGCCAGTTTCATGCTCCCTGCAGCGGTTATCATATTCTGCCAGGGATGGGCCCTCAAAAAGCTATAAAAGGCCCATTTCTAAATCAAGGCTAAGGCAAACCAGCCTCCTTTTTCTGCAGGGATTATGATGGAAAACATGATTGTATAACTGGCAAAAGATTGTCGGCATCAGGCTTTGGTATAGAAATCGGTCAGCCCTGAAGCTGGTATTGATACCTGTACAGTTTATAGTAGATGCCCTTGGCTTTGAGTAAACTGTTATGGGTTCCTTTTTCCAAGATCCTTCCGTGAGACAGCACCAGAATCTTGTCTACTTCTTTTATGGTAGACAGCCGGTGGGCGATGATGATGGTGGTCCGGTCTGCCATAACTTTTTTTAGCGCACTCTGTATTAATGCTTCAATTTCTGAATCAATGCTGGAGGTGGCTTCATCTAAAACCAGCAAAACTTCGGGGTTAAATACGATGGCCCTGGCAAAAGCGATCAGCTGTCTCTGGCCCACAGAAAGAATCTTGCCCCGCTCTTTTATTTCCTGATCGTATTTTTGGGGAAGCCTTTGTATAAACTGGTGGGCATTGACATATTTTGCTGCACGGATGACCTGTTGAGGGGTAATGGACGGGTCTCCCAGCCGGATATTTTCCAATATGCTTCCGGAAAAAAGAAATACATCCTGCATAACCACCCCAATATGCTTCCTCAGGTCGGCCAATGCATAATCTTTAATATTGATACCATCGAGCAGGATTTGGCCTTGCTGGATATCATAAAAACGGTTAAGTATATTGATAATGGAGGTCTTGCCGGAACCTGTGGCACCAACAAAAGCAATGCTCTGACCGCTTGTAAGGCTGAAGTTGATGTCTTTTAACACGTAGTCCCGGCCATTGTAGGCAAACCACACATTTTTAAAACTGATATGCCCCTTGATGGCTTCAGCTTTTACCGGATGGGGCGGAGAGGTGATGGAGGGCTTGGTCTCCAATATCGCAAAAATCCTTTCAGAAGCGGCAATGGCTTCCTGAAGGATCCCAAACTTTTCGCTCAGGTCACTGATGGGGTGGAAGAACTTCTCAATATACTGTATGAAAGCCACCAGGACGCCGAAGGTCAGCACGCCCCGAACCACCTGCCCGCCTCCATACCAAATAATCAAGGCGATGGCCAATGTGCTTACCAGGGTGACAATGGGGTAGAATACCGCATAGTAGAGCACGGTCTTTAAGTAAGCATGCAGATAGTCCCGGTTAAGGCTTTGAAACTCCCGGTTGCTCATGGCATGTCTGCCGAAGATTTTTATGGTATTGATGCCCGATATGGCTTCCTGCAGATACGAATTGATGGCAGAGATCTTCCCCCTTATAATCTTAAAGGTTACCCGCACCTTAGAGCGGAATATGAACGTGGCAATGGCCAGCAGGATGAGCACCGAAAAGGCAATCAGGGCCAGCCTGAAGTTGAGGCTGATCATGATAATCATAATTCCCGCAATCATAAATATATCTCCAAAAAGGGTTACGATTCCCGAGGACAGCATTTCATTTAAAGTCTGCACATCGGTGGTAACCCTGGTCATAATCCTTCCCACCGGGTTCTTGTCAAAAAAAGACAGAGGCATTTTATGGATATGTTTAAAAATGTCCATCCGCATGTCATACATAATCTTTTGGCCCAGCAGTTCGGTAAGGTATTGCTGGAAATAGCGGATGACAAATTCAAGGAGTATAACCAGCCCAAAAAGCAGGACAATGTTTAAAAACCCTTCCAGTTGTTGGGGAGTAATATAGTGGTCGATGGCTACCATAATCAGAAAAGGGCCTAAAATCTGCAGGCCTGCAGTTAAAAGCAGCAGAAACACCGTAAAGACAAGAAGCAGCTTATAGGGTTTGATATAGGAAAAAAGCTTCTGGGCTGTTTTTCTGTCTATACTTTTTTCTATAAGTTTTTCTTCCTGTCTGTCTTCAATCACAGTTCTTCCTCCAGCTCTTCGGAAAGTTTTTGCCTGTAGTATAATTTCTTGTAGATGCCGCATGTTTTAAGCAATTGGGCGTGGTTGCCGCTTTGGACAATCTCGCCCTGGTCCAATACCAATATGAGGTCCGAATCCTTTACCGTGGAAATCCGGTGGGACACCAAGACAGTGGTCATGTTTTCTGCTGCCCTTTTTAAATTGCCCACAATCTTGTCTTCGGTATGGGTGTCTACATTGGAAAAGGAATCATCAAGAATGAGCACAGAAGGGTCCATGGCCAAAGCCCTGGCAATGGCCAGGCGCTGCTTCTGGCCTCCGGACAAGGTGATGCCCCGCTCTCCGATTACCGTATCATAGCCCTGGTCAAAATCAGTGACTTCTTCATGCAGCTGGGCAATTTTGGCCGCGTGCTCGGCCTGATCTTTGGCATCCGCATCGCTGAGCTGGTGTACATTTTTTAAGCCAAACAATATGTTTTCTTTGATGCTTTTGGAAAAAAGAAAGGGTTCCTGGCTTACATAGCCGATATGGGCGCGCAGGATATCCAGGTCTATGCAGTCAAGGGGATACCCGTCCAGCAATATCCGTCCTTTTTGGGGATCATAGAGGCGAACCATAAGGTTAAGCAGGGTAGACTTTGCACTTCCAGTAAAGCCCACAATGCCCACCTGCATCCTTGGGCTGATTTTGAAGCTGATGTCTTTTAATACCCAGTTATTGCTGCCATGATTGGACAATAGGTTTTGGTCCATGATGTTTTGCTTAATATAATCATCATAATGTTTTTCATTTTCATACCGAAAAAAGACCTTTTGGAATGCAATCTCTCCCTGAATCCTGGCAGGGCGTACCGGTTTTTTTGGGTTTCGTATTTTTGGCTGGATGTTTAGCACTTTGTTAATCCGCTTCATGGATACCGAACCCCGCTGCACCAGGTTGATAACCCAGCCCAGGGATATAAGGGGCCAGGTAATAGAACCGATATAGGCGGAAAACTGAACAAATTGGCCCAGGGTCAGAGTATTTCCTATGACTTGCCTTCCTCCGATCAGGAGCACCCCCAGGGTTCCGATGCCCCCCACAAAAACCATGGCCGGCCAGAATGCGGCTCTAATCTTTGCCAACGAAAGGTTTCTTGTTATGTATTCTTGGTTAAGGCCGGAAAAAATTTCCTTTTCATGGTTTTCTCTGGTAAATGATTTGACGACTTTTATGCCCGCTATGCTTTCCTGGGTCCTTGCAGATAATGTGGCATACTGTTCCTGGGATGCTCGAAACCGGGTATGGAGCATAGCGCTCAGTTTGCTTACCAGGATAGGCAATATGGGTATGGCAATCAGTGAATACAGGGAAAGCCTGACATTGATGAAAAACATGACGGTAAGGGTAGAGATAAAGACAAAAATGGTATTAAACATATTCAAAATCCCCGGCCCCAAAAAATTTCTTACCGCTTCCAGATCATTGGTGGCCAGTGCCATAATGCTTCCTGTTCGGGTATTGGTAAAAAAAGAGGAATGGATGTTTTGCAGATGGGAGAAAAAATCAGTCCGAATGGCAAATTCAATTTTTCTGGAAACCCCCACTAGAAGCTTTCTCATATAAAAACGAAAAATACCCTGGACACCGGCCACGGCCACCAGCAGTCCCGCATACAGAAGAAGGTTGGTCTTTTGGGGATGGACACGTATGCCGTCTATGGCCAGCCGCATAATCCAGGGAATGAGAAGAGCCAAAAGGTCGGTGAACAAAATAAACAGGATGCTGGCCGCAAAAGGGCCCCTGTGCTTCTTTATATATTTGAGTAAGGTAAAAAGGTTTCGAATGTTCAGCTCCTGTCCAAATTTTAACTCTCAATTATATAATGATCGGATAAACAAGTAAAATACAACCGGCGGAGGCACAAAATGTAAGGTAAAAATCATTTTCACTTAAAGTGAAAAATTTATTTTGTAACTACGCTAAAATTATTTATAATATTCTTGACAGATTATTTTTTATTGTTTACACTAATAACAGTTAACAAGGTTGGTGGAGAAAATTGTTCA
>PWYO01000155.1 GCA_003567835.1 Actinomycetota bacterium
GATGGTGTCCGTGCCTGCTTTCCTGAGATGGTCGAAAATCCCCAAAGGGGGATCCAGGCCCCCGGTCATATCCACCAGAAATTTTCCCAACAAGGCGTCCGGTTCTGCTGCCTTAAAGGGGCTGACCCCGTCACGGGCAGCCATCACATATTCCGGAATGTTTTTAATCGAGGCCAAAATATGGTCCAGGGGCATGGCATTTTTATCCTTTAAAAAAACGGAAAAAAATTGCTGAGCCAGGTCATCTGCAGGGGTATGGATGCACAACAGGGGTATATTGAGCATGCTGGCTGCATCCCTGGTCCTTGCATGGTTCTCTGAAGCAGCCTGGATGGTTGCTTCCCCAATCATTTGATCGGCATATAATTTGGCCGCTGCAGCATCCACCCCCATTTCCACCCAGGCTTTCTGCTGTATTCGGGCTACTTCAGGCATCCGGTAAGCAGATTTACAGATGGGATGGTGGCTGATGACCCCATCTATGGCCGCCCCCTTCTCCCTGGCCCGGTCAACCAGCAGCAATTCAGCAGTGCCGATATCAATGCCTGCAAATATGTGGCGCAGGTGTTGATTTGAGGCGTGTATAATGCTGCAGTCAGGATAGTCATGGGGGCCCAGCCAATTGGCTTCTTTTCCCATGTGCAGGGCAAGTTCGTATATCTCTTCTATTTTCATACCATATCGATTCTTATGAAGTCTTGTATATCGGTTATGCTAACACAAACCGGACAAAATATCTCAGGGTATGGGGATTTAAGCAGTCTTTTTTCTGCCATAAGAAGCCAAGACCCAAAAGAAGGGCACCGCTTAGCGCAGCGCTTCCTTCAGCTCCTGGTACTGGGGCAATTTTTGCTTTAGGCCGTCTGCCTGCAGTTTCCAGGTTTTAATATCCTGTTTGGCTTTTTTGAGGTTCTGCTCTACACTTTTTGTGCCGGTTCCGCAATCCACTTTTTTGGAATCAATACAGGCACCGAGCTTTAAACAACTATAATAATCCTGGTCAAAGTGCGGAGAAAACCTGTTCAGCTCTGCTAAACTTGCCTCCTGCAGATCTTTGTTGTTTTTGTGGCAGTAGCCCACCAGTCTGCCCACAATTTGGTGGGAATCCCTGAAACTTACCCCTTTTCCCACCAGGTAATCGGCAATGTCTGTGGCCTGGATAAAGGACCCTTTTATCTTTTCATCCACCGGCTTAAAGGCCATATGGTCCAGCAGTTTTGCAAATACCTGCATACAGGCGCCAGTCTGGCCTACTGCTGCAAACAGGATGGCCTTGTCCTCCTGAAGATCACGGTTGTAGGTTGAAGGCAGCCCTTTGAGGAGCATCATCATCTGGGTTAGGTTGCCGGCCACCAAGGCACTCTTTGCCCTGACCAGCTCCAGCACATCCGGATTTTTCTTCTGGGGCATGATACTGCTGCCCGTGCAAAAAGCGTCATCAATGGCGATCTGGGAAAACTCCTGACTGGCATAGATGATAAAATCTTCACTAATCTGGCTCAAATGGAGCATGGCTTTGGCACAGCAGTAGACCATGTCCAGCATAAAATCCCTGCTGGATACAGCATCCATGGAATTGGCGTCCTTTTGGGAGAACTTGAGCAGGGAGGCCACCAGGTCCCGGTCAAGCGCATAACCGCTGCCCACGCAGGCAGCACTGCCCAGGGGCAGGGAATCCGCTGCGTCAAAGCAGCTGAAAAAGCCTTTCAAATCCCGGGAAAACTTGGCAAAAAAAGACAACAGATAGTGGGCCGCAAGCACTGGCTGAGCCATCTGCAGATGCGTATAAGCGGCGATGATGCAGCCTTTTTGTTTTTCTGCCAGAGCCACCATATTTTCCTGCAGGGCAATCACGCCGGTGATCAAATCATAGGCGGACTGTTTGACATACATCCTTTCATCGGTGACCACCTGGTCGTTCCTGCTCCGGGCGGTATGGATCTTTTTTCCCGCTTCCCCTGCAAAATCAACCAGCCTGCTTTCGATGAAGCTGTGTATATCTTCATAGCCTGAAGGTGGTTTCTTTTCTAGATCTTTTTTTACCAAATCCAGGCCTTCAAGTATTTTTTCAAACGGTTCCTGGTCCAGGACACCGATGGATTTCAGACCGGCTGCATGGGCCATGCTTCCCATAATATCATAGAGATACAGCTGCTGGTCCAGGTGCAGTGAACCGGTAAAATCATCCACCAGCTTATCGGTGTCTTTTTGTATCCTGCCTTTCCAGATTTTATTCATCAATTCTTCCTTTTTTGCCGAGCAGTTCATAGGTATAACCCCAAAGCTTAATAAAGCTTTCAGAATGCTTGGGGTCAAATTGGTCCCCCTGGTCATAGGTGGCAAGACCGATGTCATACAGAGAATAGGGGGATTTTCTGCCCACCACCGAGCATTTCTGGTATTCCAGCTTCACCCGGATCCTGCCGGTTACATATTTTTGGCTTTGTTCAAAAAAAGCGGCCAGACACTTGCGCAGGGGGGTAAACCACAGACCGTAATAGGCAAGTTCTGCCATCTTTTCTTCCTGAATATACTTATAATGGCAGAGTTCCCGGTCCAGAACCAGGGCTTCAAGCTCCCTATGGGCTTCTATTAACACTGCCGCGGCCGGCGCCTCATATATTTCCCGGGATTTGATGCCTACCAGCCTGTTTTCCACCATGTCCACCCGGCCTATGCCAAAAGCACCCGCTGCGGCCCCCACTTTGCTGATAATCTCTGCAGCCTGCATCTTGGCGCCGTCCAGGGCAGTAGGCACGCCTTGCTGGAAATCAATCTCCATATACTGGACTTGTTCCGGTTTTTTGCGAATCTTGGTCCAGCTGTAGATCTCTTCAGGCGGTTCCTGGTAAGGATCTTCCAGCACCCCGCATTCAATGCTCCGTCCCCAAATGTTTTCATCAATGCTGTAGGGACTTTTCTTGGTCACGGTGATGGGTATGTTGTTTTCTTTGGCATATTCAATAGCCTTTTCCCTGGAGATATTCCATTCCCTTTGGGGGGCAATAATATTCAACGCCGGATCCAGGGACCGTATCCCCACATCAAAACGGACCTGGTCATTGCCCTTGCCGGTACACCCGTGGGCAACCGCCTGCGCGCCCTCTGCCTGTGCTGTTTCCACCAGCTTTTTGGCAATAAGCGGACGGGCCAGGGCGGTGGCCAGGGGATATTTTTTCTCATAATAGAGGTTGGCGGCGATGGCAGGCAGTATGTAGTCGTGGACAAACTCCTGTTTGGCATCAATGACCAGGGCTTTATCTGCCCCCACCGCCAGGGCTCGGCTGTGCGCCTCCTCAAGGTCATCAGGCTGGCCTACATCCACCAGCGCTGCAATCACTTCCACCCCGTATTTTTCCTTCATCCAGTTTATGGAAATGGAGGTATCCAAACCTCCCGAATAAGCCAATACCACTTTATCCATTGCCGCTCCTTAAAATTTATTTAATAAGTTTTCAATTTGCAGGGCATCATCATCGGTATTGACAACACAGATGATGGTGTCATCCCCGGCCACGGTGCCCAGTATCTCTAAAAAGTTGGTGCCGTCCAGGATCGCCGCCACACTCTGGGCTTCCCCGGGATAGGTCTTTAGCACCAGGATATTATTTGCCCGGTTGACCGAGAGCACGCTTTCTTTAAATTTTGCTTTCAGCTTGTCCATGCTGAATGTGGTCTTTTCTTTAAACTGTTTGCCCAATGTATAAAACTCCTCTCCCCTGAAATTTCGAACCTTTACCAGCCGGAGATCGTTGATATCCCTGGACACCGTTGCCTGGGTAACCTCAAATCCCTTCTTTTTAAGCTCATTTTGCAGTTCTTCCTGCGTAGCGATCCTTTTTACGACAATAAGTTCTTTTATGGCTTTATGCCGGTTGTTCTTTTTCATAACCTACCTCGAATAAATATATACCAATAATGCTTTTTGTGCATGCATTCTGTTTTCAGCTTGCTGCCAAACCACCGAATGCCGTCCATCCATCACCTCAGAGGTGATTTCCTGTCCCCTGTGTGCGGGCAGACAGTGCATGACCTTCACGGTATCCGATGCATGATTGACCAATTGGCTGTTTAACTGATAATGCTTCAGTTTTTTAATTTTGGTCACACTGTCAGCCTCTCCCATGCTGATCCATACATCGGTATAGATGATGTCGGCCTCCTCCACAGCTTGAAGCGCATTGGTGGACAGCTTTAACTGGCTGCCGCTTTTTTTTGCCTGCTGGTTGAATACATCCATAACCCACGGCTGCGGCCGGTATTCCTCAGGGCATCCGATGGTCATATCCAGCCCCAGCTTGGAGAAGGCAATCATCAGGCTGTTGGTTACATTATTGCAGTCTCCCAAATAGGTAAACTTGAGTCCCTTGTTTAACAAC
>PWYO01000048.1 GCA_003567835.1 Actinomycetota bacterium
CCACCAATACGGACAAAGTGCAGGCATTTGGCATACACCCTGAAAACATGTTCACCTTCTGGGACTGGGTGGGCGGACGATACTCCCTGTGGTCGGCCATCGGGCTGTCCATTGCCTGCAGCCTGGGCTTTTCCCATTTTAAGGCCCTGCTGGAGGGCGCCCACAGCATGGACCGGCATTTTAGAAATGCCCCTTTTGAAAAAAATATGCCCGCGGTCATGGCCCTGCTGGGCATATGGTATAACAATTTTTTTGGCGCCCAGAGCCATGCCCTGCTCCCCTATGACCAGTATATGCAGCACTTTCCTGCCTACCTCCAGCAGCTGGACATGGAAAGCAACGGCAAGCATATGGGCAGGGATCAAAAAAGAATCGACTGCCAGACAGGGCCCATTGTCTGGGGCCAGCCGGGCACCAACGGCCAGCATGCCTTCTACCAGCTCATACACCAGGGGACAAAACTTGTGCCCTGCGACTTTCTGGCCGCGGTAGAAAGCCAGAACCCCATCCGGGACCACCAGGACATGCTCCTGTCCAATTTCTTTGCCCAGACCGAAGCCCTGATGAAGGGAAAGACCCGACAGGAAGTGGAAAATGAGATGGCCCGGCAAGGCAAAAGCAGACAAGAGATTGAAGCAGTTGCCCCCTTTCGGGTGTTTGAAGGCAGCCGGCCCACCAATTCCATTTTATATAAAAAATTAAATCCCCGGACCCTGGGCAGCCTCATTGCCCTGTATGAGCATAAGGTGTTTGCCCAGGGGGTCATCTGGAATATATTCAGCTTCGACCAGTGGGGTGTGGAGCTGGGAAAAGAGCTGGCCAAGGAAATCCTGCCCCAGCTGAAAAAAGGGGGGCAGGTATCCAGCCATGACAGCTCTACCAATGGACTGATCAACCATTATCTGCAAAACCGGCAAGAGCCGGGCAGCCCTTAGAAGGCGGGCCGGTTCTAAAGGGCCAGGGTCAGAGCCAGGGGACAGTGGTCGGAGCCGGTCACCTGGGGCAGGATATAGGACTGCTTGATATGGGGTTCCAGGTTTCGGGTGCAGAAAAAATAATCAATGCGCCAGCCCACATTCCGCTCCCGGGCCCGGGTTTTGTAATCCCACCAGGTATAATGGCCGCCCTCTGGCTGGAATATGCGGAAGGTATCTGTAAACCCGCAGGAAAGCAGGCGGTCGATCCATTGCCGTTCCTGGGGCAGAAATCCGGTATTTTTTTCATTTTGTTTGGGACGGGCCAGATCAATGGGTCTGTGGGCGGTGTTGATGTCCCCGGTTAAAATAATTTTTTTGCCTTCCTGGACCAGGCTCTTGAGGTAGGATAAAAAACGACGGTAAAAATCCAGCTTGTAATCCAGCCTTTTCTGGTCCCTGCCCCCATTGGGCATATAGGTATTAAACAGGAGAAAAGAACCGTAATCCAGCCACTGGACCCTGCCCTCCCGGTCAAACCGTTCAATCCCAAAACCGTTTCCTGCAGTTTGGGGCTTTAGGCGGGTATAGGCCGCCACCCCGCTATAGCCCGGTCTCTGGGCAGAAAAAAAATAGGGCTGGTAGCCGGGAAGGTTTAGAAGGGGTGCGGGCAGCTGTTCTTTTTTGGCTTTGATCTCCTGCAGGCAGATGATGTCAAAACCATATGCTTTGATAAAATCAAGTAGGCCTTTCCGGTAGGCGGCACGCAGCCCGTTTACATTCCAGGAGGCAATACTGATTTCCACGTTACTCTCTTAGCCGGGCATGAAATTTTTTGGCCAGTGCCTGGACAATTCTTTCCACTTCCATCTCCGCTTCCCTGTCTTTTAGGGTACGGTCTTGTGCCTGGAAAGTCAAAGAATAGGCCATGCTCTTCTGGCCCTCCTGGATCTGTTTTCCCTGATAGAGGTCAAACAGCCTGACCGCTTTGAGCAGCTTGGAACCCGCTTGCCAGATGGCCTGTTCGATTTCCCGGTTGCCTACTTGCTGGTCAATGACCATGGCAATGTCCATGTCAATGGATGGATGGACGGGCACCGGCTTAAACTGGCGGTGTTTTTGCATGCCGCCTATGAAGGTATCCAGATTCAGCTCGGCATAAAACATATCCTGGCCAATTTCCAGCGCTTCCGAAAGGTCGGGGTGTATCTGGCCCAAGATACCCAGCTCTGTTTTTCCGATGCAGGCGGTTCCGCTAACTGCCGGATGGAAAAAGGGCCGCTCTTTCTGCTGGATGACCAGTTCCTGGTCCGGAAAATATTTCCCGCACAGGTATTCCACAATCCCTTTGAGATCATAAAAGTCATAGAAGCATTGCTTCTGGTTCCAGCCTTTTTGGTGTTTTTTCCCGGTAAGCAGGATGCCCAGCATATTGGTCTCCCCGGCAAGCTTGCCCTGGGGGTGTTTACGGAATACCCTGGAAATCTCAAATAAGGGAAGGTCGGCGATCTTGTATTTGAGGTTATAGGCGGCATTGGCCGCCATGGCCGGCAGCAGGGTGGGCCTAAGATAGGCAAAATCCTCATTGATGGGATTGATAATCTGCACCAGGCTGTCCAGCTGGTCGGCCAACCGGAACTGCTCCAGGTTTTTTTTGCTGATAAAGGAATAGTTGATGACCTCGCTTAAGCCGATATCTGCCAAAGACCCCCTGATATCCCTTACCGCTTTCTGGCCGGCGGAATACCCCCCAGCCCTCTGCCTTATTGCAGGCGGCTTTGCGCAAAACTTGTTGAAACCGTATATGCGGGCCACTTCTTCAATGAGGTCGATTTCGCGGGTTAAGTCTTCATAACGAAAAGAAGGCACCTGGGCTTCAACCTGCCCTTTGTCCGCTTTGCTGGCAATATCCAGGCTGTTTAGGATGTCTGCAATCTGTTGAGCCTCCATGGGCTCCCCCAGGATCTGGTGTACTTTTTCTGTCCTTAACACCAGCTTTCGCTCCCTTTGGGGTTTGGAAAAACTGTCATATATGCCGCTGGCTGACACCTGGCCGGTAATTTCAGTAAGCAGCTGTTCAAACCGGCTGATGGCCAGCAGGGTCAGGTGGGGATCGATCTTTTTTTCAAAACGGTTGCTGGCCTCGCTGCGCAGCCCCAGCTGTTTGGAGGCTTTCATGATTGCCGGCCCGTGAAAGTTTGCCGCTTCCAGCAGAATGCTGCTGGTGGCAGGGTTGATTTCTGTATCTTTTCCCCCCATAATGCCGGCCAGGGCCACCGGGCCCTTTTCATCGGCGATGACCACCATGTCCGGCTGCAGGTCAATGAGGGTGTCATCGATGGTTCGGATCTGTTCTCCCTGGCGGGCCGGCCGCACCATAATTTTTTTGGATGCCAAAAGGTCCCGGTCAAAAGCATGAAGGGGCTGGCCGGTTTCCAGCATCACATAATTGGTCAGATCCACCACCAGATCTTTGGGCCGGACATCACAGAGCTTTAGCCGGCTCTGCAGCCATTGCGGTGCGGGCTGCTGGCGGATGCCGTCAAAAATTTTTGCTGAGTATCGGGGGCATAGCGAAAAATCCTGGATACGGATATCAATTTCCTGATCCTGGGCCAAATCATTGCGCTGCCCGCCCAGGGCAAGCTTCATCCCTTTTAGGGCGGCTATTTCTCTGGCAATGCCTGCCACCGATAAGCAGTCCGGACGGTTGGGGGTAACCTCCAGTTCAAACACCACATCCTCAAGGCCCATAGCCCGGGCAAAGCTTTGCCCCGCTTGAAGCCGCGGATCCAAAACCATAATGCCTTCCGATTCCTCAGACAGCCCCAGCTCAGCCTCCGAACACATCATGCCCTCGGATACCTGGCCCCTGATCTTGGACCGCTTGATGGTCATGTTCCCCAGCCGGGCGCCGGGAAGGGCTAAAGCCACCCGGTCTCCTTTCTGGAAGTTGGCCGCTCCGCAGACAATGGAGACCGCCCTGTCCCCGGTATGGACTCTGCACAGCCGCAGCTTATCCGCATTGGGATGCGGACCAAAGTCCTCTACGATGCCGACGATGATAAGGGAGAACCGCTCTCCGGGATGGTCCACCTTTTTTACTTCCGTCCCGCTCATGGTTAAAAGTTCAGCGATCTCATCAGCGTCCAGGCGGTCGGTTTTGAGCATTTCCTTCAGCCAGTTTAATGTCACTTTCAATGTAAAAAATCCCTTTCCTTATGATTTTGGGCCACGGAGGGGTTTGATTAGAACTGTTTTAAAAACCGCATATCATTCTCAAAAAAAGAACGCAGGTCATTGATGCCGTAGCGGAGCATGCATATACGCTCGATGCCCAGCCCGAAGGCAAACCCGCTTACCTTCTCTGGATTATAGCCCACAAAATGATACAGATTGGGGTCCACCATGCCTGCACCCAAAATCTCCAGCCAGCCTGACCCGGAGCATACCCTGCACCC
>PWYO01000188.1 GCA_003567835.1 Actinomycetota bacterium
AGAGTGATGATATTATCATTTTGGTCAAATGATGATGACACCAGTACTACCGGATTGGGGTATAACCGTTCGTGAATGCCCATACTTTTTTTCATAACAGTCCTTTGCTATTGAATTTATCAAGACGGTTATCATATTACTATAAGATGGTGGAAAAATATACCAGCCAAAAGCTTGAAAAAAAGTCTTTGGAAAATAAGATTAATTATTATATAATAGCGTCATGGATACAAAAAGCAACCAATTAATGGAACAATTTAAACAAAAATGCAGGGAAGAGAATTTCAAAATCACGCCCCAGAGAACGGTTATATACAAGGAGCTGATCCGTTCAACCGATCACCCTGATGTAGAGACTTTATACAACCGGGTCCAGGAGGTCTTTCCCAATATATCGTTTGATACGGTTTACAGAACCTTGTCATTTTTCTATGACATAGGGGTTGCGGAGATCATTGATGGGATTTGTCCCACCCGGCGTTATGAAGGCAATACGACCAAGCATTATCATTATTTATGCACCCAATGCAATCGTATCATGGACTTTCATGATATTCCTTTTGATTATGAGATACCCGGCCAAATAAAAAACCAATTTAGTGTAAGCAATGTCAGGATTGTATTTGAGGGCATATGCAGCAACTGCAGGGACAAACACTGATACTGGGCCATTCCCCATTGGGCAACAAACAGCCTGATCCATGATTATGAGCCAGGCTATAGGTTTATGGGCTTACCCCGAAAACTGTAAATTGTCAGGCAAAAAGTATGGTTTTTGGTTCAATATCCAGCAGTTCAGCGATCGTTTTAAGCTTGTTATTGAGAAAGTCTTTGTCATTTTGCTGCAATATTTGATGGTTGAATCCATCGATTGCATATTTGCAGAACGCTACGAGTATATTTTTGATTCTTGTGTCTTTATGTTCAGCAATGATGGTGATTACTTCAAGAACAGCCGAAAAAACTGAAATTTGATCTCTGGAAAAATTTAATATTTTATAAAAACTGCTATAGAGCATATCTTCAAATGTTCGTTCAACAAGGATAAGACGCAAACTTTGCTGCTGGTCATAAAAATATTTTTTCCCTGTATACTGCTTGCAGATCTCCAACAACAAAGTACCCATATTGCGCACGCTTAGCATCGCAGTATTGGGGTCATTGATTGAAGGGGAGATGGCCCTCAATGCGATTTCTTCCAGTTTCTGCAATCCGAAGTCGAGATCTTGTGCAGTATTTTTATAATTCCCTATGGTAAAATATTTGGAAATGTTGCAATTGAGTTCTTCTTCCTGTTTGTTGTTCCAGATCAGCAAAACAATACTGGCTTTGCCCACATAGTCACCAATCCGGACCGTGGTTTCAAGGATAACCTGATTGTTTTTTGCAAATTTTATCAATCCTTCGGTATCAATATACTGAACATGGCCGGAGCTATTGGCGCTTAATTTTTCGGCATGTATTTTATGCAGGCCAATCATGCCTTCTTTTACCCCAGATAATACGCTTCCACTCTTCTTCTGTTCATCAATCATCTTCTTTTTATTCTTCAGGGTATTGGTAACCTCTGAGCTTAATTTTTCTATAAGATTATGGATTTGTATGGAATTGGTAATATATTGCAGGAATCGGATAAAATAACCGATGCTGATCAGAGCTAGAATGATTGCGAAAAAAGCAGAGAAAACCAGAGTTTCCGGTTCACGTTCATGCATAAAAATCAGAGACACAATAGAATAGGTGAAACCAGCGATAAAGATGCCCAACACGATCTGGGTGAGTTGATCAGAAATAAAGTTCTGCAGTGTTCTGGGTGAAAACTGGGATGAATAGATGGAAAGAACCACCATGATGGTTGAGAAAGTAATCGTAGTCATGGTCAGCAGAGAGGTAGCGATTACCGTAAGTATGGCCCTTCCCAGATTTACGCTGGTGAAAGCAAAGGAGGGTAAAAATAATCTAAGCTGGTGCTGAAAAGCGTTATCTATTGCAGTGGTAACAAAGGCTAAGACGACGGCACCGACAATAAACAGGCTGGGTATAAACCAAATGCTTTGCTTAAATCGAATAATGGCCTTTGCAATCAACTTTACTCCTTTTACAGCTATTTACAAGATATTCTATTAAATATTCTGCTATTTTGAAAAGGAAAAAGTACTAATATTTTCATACCTGCGAATTATAGGAATTTATTATAGAATTACAGTATATAAAGACAATGAAAGGGAGGTCTTGATGCATATTTTTAATAAAATTATAGTGGTGATTCTGCTTCTTTTCTTGGCCGTTGCTTCTATTGTTTCCATCGTTAACATTTTTGTGGGTCTCTATGATATTGCAGATATTGCCGACCGGGTGGTTGCTTATTTTGTCCAGGCAAATCAATTTATCCTGGCCTTGGTATTGTTCTTGATTTTAGCGGTATGCCTTGTGCTGCTGGTTTTGGAGTTTTACAGAAAGAAAAAGAAAACGGCAAGCATATCCCGAGACCAATCGGGAGAAACCACCATTACCCTAAAAACCGTGTCCAATCAGATCAAGGAAAGGGTTTCCAAAATGGAAAATGTCATTGACCCCAAGGTCAAGATTGTTCCTAAAAATGACGGCATCATTATTAATATCTTTTCCGAATTGGTAAAAGGGGATAATGTAACCCAGAAAACAGAAGATATAAGAAGAACCGCCACCGATTATGCAGTCGATGAATTGGGGTTTAAGGTTCTAAAGACCAATTACACCGCGACCGGCTTTCAAGCGCCCAAACAGGAAAAAAAAGAAACCCCGGCTGAAAAACAATCTACGCATGCACCCGATGACAGCAGCGAATAGCCGTTTGATATCGGTTTAAGAGCTTTTAGAGGCACCCAAAAATCAAGTTGGGGCTTATTATGCTGATATGATCCTATGGCAACAAAGTTGCCATAGGACCGAAAACCCAAAATGCATAAATTGGCGATGTGTGCGCAAAACTGAGCGCAAATTACCCTAGCAGGTGATATGAAAAGCGCCTACAGTCCTTTTTACCTTGATCAATTGGTTAAAATCTTCCACGGCATCCGATGTCTTTTTAATGATATATGCAATGCCGCAGTCCTTGAGTTTTTTTTCCAGGCTGGCGGTTGGTTTCATTAAGCCGCTTGCACCAGTTCCAATAATGAAAAGTTCAGGATTAAAATCAAATACTTCCTGCAAGTCTTCTTCCTGAACCTGGTGACCGGTATCCCTCCACCAACTGGCATTCACCCGGTTAGGAAACACGATTACATCTGTTTTATAGGTTGTTCCGTCTATTTTGATAGCGCCAAAACTATATGCTTGGATCATTTGTCCCACCTTTTGCAGTTTCTTTATTATAACTTATTATAGCAAAACCATAGGCGATAGAAAGCCGGTTTGGGCAAGGCGGCATCTTTTAGAAAGAGAGACTTATTTGATGGATGGCGGCAGCCGTTTTACGCAGCGGTCTTTTGTAAGGTTAAAAACTTGGCTTTCAGGGTTTTTAAAGTACCTATTTGCACCTACACAATATTTAGGGGCCTGTTTGGCATCATCCTGATAGCTTCATCTCCTGCCAAAACGGGCGGCAATACAGAGAATATTGAAACCGTTTTTTTGCCAAAAGGGGCGCCAAGCACCGCCTAAATTTTTGCTTATCAAAATATTTATTGTACAATGGCTTAAATTCTTTTAATCGGGTATAAGGATGGAGGAAGTTTGTGAAAAAAATATCTGTTTGTGCAGCTTTGATTCTTTTAACAGCGATAATCCTATTGACCGGCTGCAGTTCTATACTGGGTCTTGGCGCCAGGCGGCCCGCGGAAAATGAGCCGCAAGAAGTGCTGGAGACTTCGGGGCCTCCCGATATAGAGGGCCCTTCTAGTAATCTTGCTCTTAACCGAAGCCGCAGCGGGTATCCACACCCTACGGAATCGAATCATGGATGGGGAGGAGGTTCAGATCAGTGGGAAATAGTTGACGGGAAACGCTATTACCAAGATTGGCATCATGGCCTGGCTTTTACTGGAGGCATGAAACCTTATCATGCACAGGCAGGCTGGAGGCAGGCTACCATTGATTTTGGAAAACCCACCACTTTTAACCGTGTATTGGTTTGGCATCACGGTCTGGAAAATGTTCCCCGGCAGTATAAGATACAATATCTTCATGGCAATAGCTGGGTTGACATCTTTTCAACCCAAAGCGGTCACGATTTCCTGAAATATCCCGCGGATCCTGCTGATGCATGGTATGAAGATTGGTCTACACCGACCGAAAATATGTTTGAGGCAGTTACCTCAAACAAAGTCCGGTTCCTTTTGGAAAACAGCGATATCGTGCATGGCTGGATTTATGAATTTGAAGTATAT
>PWYO01000307.1 GCA_003567835.1 Actinomycetota bacterium
GCGGCCCGCATCAGAAGTCACCACCACCTGCACAGAAAGTTTCTTCAGGGCATTTTCTACACTCCTAATATTGCCCATATTGTAGTTTATAATGGCTATACGCATAGGAAATCCTTTATACCCAAAGCTAAATGCTTCCCTTGGTGGAGGGGATGCCCTTTTGGGTAATCCTTGTCGCCTGATGCAGGACCAGGCCCAGTGCCTTAAAAATTGCTTCGATAATATGGTGGGCATTTAAGCCCACATCTTTTTTAATGTGCAGATTCATAAAACTATTGGCCACCAGCGCCCTAAAAAAATCCTCGGTAACCGGGGTATGGTATCCTTTTATGACCTCATTGGGCATATCCGCATCAAACCTGAGATAAGGCCTGCCCCCTAGATCCGCCGACAGGATAACCTGCGCTTCATCCATGCAAATGATGCTGTGGGCAAACCGGGCAATACCTTCCTTGTGCCGGGTGCATTCTGCCAGGGCTCTGCCCAGACAAATGCCCACATCCTCCACCAGGTGATGGCAGTCCACTTCAAGATCCCCCTTTGCCTTTACAGTAAGATCAAACCGCCCGTGCCGGGCAAAACTTGACAGCATATGGTCCAGGAAGGGAATGCCGGTATCAATCTCTGCGCGCCCTGATCCGTCTATATCCAGCATGAGCATAATATTTGTTTCAGAAGTCTTCCTTCTTATTTCACTGCTTCTTTTTTGTTTTTCTTTCATGTACTGCCCTGCCCATCCTTTCCATAAATTCATTGATTTGGGCATGTTTTACCCTATAGCTTACCGTATTGGCTATCAGCCGGGTGGTAGATACCATAATATTTTCCATCTCTACCAGGTCATTTTCTTTCAAGGTCCGGCCGGTAGCCGTAATATCCAGAATCTCCTCGGCAATCCCCAGTATGGGGCCCAGCTCCACCGAACCATGCAGCTTGATAATCTCTACCTGCATGCCTTTTTGGTCAAAAAACTTTTTGGCAATATTGGGGTATTTGGTAGCAATACGAATGGTCCCGAAATGCTGGTAATGGGTTTTGACTTTTTCAATACAGTCTTTTCTGGTAGCCAGTATCAACCTGCACTTGCCTGTGCCCAGATCCAGAAGCTCATAAACATTGCTTTGTTTTTCCAGAAGCACATCTTTTCCCACAAATCCGATATCGCAGGCCCCATATTCCACATACACCGGCACATCCATGGGCCTGGATATGACATACTTGATGTCCTTTGCCGCAGAATAGACAAAAAGCCGCCGATCTTCCTGGGACAAGCTGGCTGCATCATAGCCTGCTTCATGGATAAGCTTGATACACTCTTTTTTTAGATACCCTTTGGGTACGGCAATATTAAGCATGTTTGTTCTTTTGTAAAGTTTTTATTAAGGCATCTGCGTCCATGGTTAACTTGTCTCCGCCTTCAAGGTCTATATACCTGATCCGCCCCGGCGACTCAACCATGCAGACCCATTGGATGCCTTTCTGTTCCGCAGTCTTTTGCACATCCTCCAGCTCTTCTGTCAGAAGCTCCACACATATGCCTGCCGCCCTGATTTTTTCTGACAGTTTGATAAAACCGGCATGGTCTGCGGTTTTTTTCACCAGAAGCACTCCAACCTGGTCCATGCAGCTGGAAAGTATGCGGTTATCCATAGACTGGTGCAAAAGGTCCAGATCCAGGGCAAATCCGGTGGCAGGAACTTCCATGCCAAATTTCCTGATCAGCCGGTCATACCTGCCCCCATTGCCCACCATATCCATGGTAACAGGGGAATATACTTCAAACAGGAGTCCGGTATAATAGTCAAACTCCCTGACAATACCCAGATCCATAAGAAGGAAATCCCCATAGCCCAGCTCACCGAGCACATTGTATACATTTTTCAGGTAATCTAGGCCCAGTCCAATCTTTTCAGAGCCAAGGGAAGACAGTGTCTTGGAAACATGGCCGATGTCTTCCTGGGGTTTGATCAGGGACATGAATAGGTTTGCTTTGCCCTTATCAATGGGGTCCAAAAAATTGCCTATATTAACAAAATTCCTGGATACCAGGTTTTCCCTGATAGATCTTCGGTGCGCGCCTGAAAGGCCCAGCCAGTCATAAAGGCCTTCTATGATCTGAAGCTGGCCCAGCCCCACTTTATAATCCTTGAAACCAAGCTTGGCCATGATGCGGTTTAGAATGGATAAAATCTCCACATCAGCCATAAAACTGCTGGAGCCGATCAGCTCAAGACCGGCCTGGCTGTATACCCTTTTGACCCCCTCTTGCAGTACGGACTGTCTGAATGAATTGGCGAAATAGCAAAATCTTACCGGAAGCTGCTCCTTTTTTATCCGCATGCCGGTAAGGCGGGCAATGGGTATGGTCATATCGGTTCGCAAGGACATGGGATTGCCGTCAATGTCAAAAAAATTGATCAGCTTATTGGACCATTTGCTGCCTACCCCTGCAGAAATATTTTTGGTATATTCCATTACCGGGGTTTTCACTTCGCCGTATCCCCATAGCCTGAACTGCTCGCTGATAGCCTCGGAGATGATGCTCCTTTCCCGGCATTCCACAGGAAACATATCCCGAAAACCATAAGGCAGTCTGACCACTAGGTTTTGTTTCTCAGATTCAAACATATTGTAAAAATTCTTCCATATAAGTGGGAAATCATATTATATTTTACCAAAAAAGTAAAATTATAGGGCAGCCAGCCTTTCTTGTTCAGTCAATATCTTGCCCTGGCCGTCTACAGCCACATTGGCCCCGTCAACAAAAAGGGTCCTGATCTTGCCGCAGCCAGCTTGGGTGCCTTCCAAGTGAGGTGCATCCAGTATGCCCAGTTTGATGGCCCGGGCAATAGCTTCCGGGCTTATCAGGGCATCACCTTGGGAATCCAAACTTTTCATCTTTTCAATAATCATCCCTGCTTGTTCTACCAGCTGCTCTTTTCTTTGTTGCACCTTTGCATCGTTTTTCATATCAGGGCAGCCGGCCAGGCAGTTGGATATGACCTTTTTTACAATCTTGGATGAGGCAATGATATCGGCAGGCTTGGCTGCATGATCCGCCTCACAATAAGCCACCACATGCACAATATGGGGTTTTAGCTGCATCTGTAGCATGGTAGAGGAAGCCAGCTGGCCCTTGCCCGCATCATAATCGGTGGGATAGCTGTACAGCCCGCTCCTGGTCTGCCTGTAGCTGGTAAAATTCTCATCATGCAAAGACTCAATCAGTTCGACCTTGGCCAGCATCTTGGCAAGATCCATGGTAAATGTGGTCTCAGGCGGGGTATTGAACATGTACTGGGAAACATACAGGGAAACACCCATCTTTTTGGCATTATAGGCGGCAAGATAGGCTGCGGCCACCGCCACTGAATCCGGCGAATACCGCAGGCTCCAGTGATGGGATTCATTGACCTCCACCGGTATCCCTCTTTCTGCATGCCACTGCATCAGCTGCTGGTTTTCCGCAATGGACTGGGTAATCTTCCTTTCGCTTCGGTTATCCAGCTCATTGTACCAGCAGAGGGGCACCGCGCACCAGGCATTATGGATATGATCGGCCAAAACCTGGGCCAGGGCAATCATATCATTGGTGCCGCTGTAACAGCGCATCAGGGGAAAATTGCCCCTTCGGGTCGCTTCATAAAGTTTTTGGAAGTCCCCTTCAGACCGCAAGGGCACGCCCCCGGCGCCATCCTGGTCGGGATCCATCTTCTCAGGGTGGAAAAAAAACTCCTGTGTGTTCTGGTCAGGCCCAATGGAAACCACATCAATGATTTCGCTGTCAGCAATCTCCTCTATCCCTTTTATGGTGTCTGCTAAGCTGGGCTGACCAAAATGATGCCGCAGCAGGGGAACAGGAGATGAGAACATTATCCGCTGCGCCAAACTCTGGGGCGGCTTTTGGCTGTCCTTTTTTTTCTCTCCTTTTTTGAGGTAGTTTAAGACTTCCTGCTTGGTTTCCTCTCCGGTAAACAAAGCATCGAATATGCCCAGCTCTGCGGCTTTGTCTGCGACCGGTTTGGTGCTCCCCAGGATGAAGGATATTTCTTTGTGCCTGTCTGCCACCTGCTTTTTAAACTGCACCAAAAGCGAATAAGCGCTTTCCGGAGAAAGCCGGTAGCTTACCGCCACAATATCCGGCTGGCTGGTTTCAATGGCCTGGTTGATCTTTTCAAAACCGCAGGCAGAACCAATAAAATCGGTCATATAGCCCTGTTCCCGGGCCAGGTTTAAGAAATTGATTACACCGGCAACATGCACACAGCTGCCGATGCTTGCACCCAGTATTTTTTTCATGGATCTACTCCCCTGTCTTGCCTTTTGTCAATCTTTGCTTAATCTGGGAC
>PWYO01000193.1 GCA_003567835.1 Actinomycetota bacterium
CCTGGTTACCCTGAACTGGAATTCACAGCAGGGGCAAAGGGCAAGAACTTTTTCTGCCCCCGCTTCTACCGCCTGGTCCAGCCGCATTTTACCCACCTTGGCCGCAACCGGCGGTTCTTTGATCAAAGTGAGCACGCTTCCGCAGCAATGGGCATGCGGGCCATGCGAATGCATTTCCTTAAGACGGACATTGGGGATGGCTTCTATAAGCTTGCGGGGCGCATCATAGACCCCGGAAACCCTGCCCATATGGCAGGAATCGTGCCAGGTTACCGTAACCGGTTCAAGGCCGTTTTCAGGGAATGCAAACTGGCCCTCCTGGATTCTGTCTGCAACCAATTCACTGTAATGAGCTGCTTTTATGGGGTACGGGATGCCCATTTTTTGGGCCCACTGGGGGTAGACATGGCGCCACATCATATCACAAGCGGGACAGGAGGATACCACAGTATCCGCACCCATTTCCTTGACGGTTTGGATATTTTTTTGCATATTGTGGGCAAACAGATCCCATTTTCCTGCCACCAGCATGGGAGTCCCGCAACAGTTTTCCTGACAGCCGATATAATTAAAATTGATTCCAGCCTCGTCAAGCAGCCTTACTGTGGCCATGGCAATGTCCTGCTCCACATAGCTTGCCGTGCATCCGGCAAAATAGGCAATCTTGGTCTTTTTTTTGCTGTTATAGTGTTTCTGCTTTAAGTCCTCCGGAAACCAGCTGTCCCTGTCTTTTCTGTATCCAGCCCAGATATTGCCTTCCTTGCCCAAGGCTGCAGCCATCATCTCGAAAGGCGGTATGGTCATCCTTTGCTGATCCTGGACCAGCCAGCCCCGCAGTTTCATCCATGAGGACTCAATAGGAAGGTTTACCGAGCATTTGATATTGCACAGCTCACAGGTGGTACAGGCAAGGAAAGAATCCACCATTTGTTGGTCCCATTTTTGCCGGCCTTCCATATACTCCCTGAGCCAATACCATCTCCCCCTAGGGCTCTGGCTCTCCCATCCCCTGCCGTAGAACTGGTCACATTCCGGCACACAGTACCCACACTGAGAGCAGCTGTAAGCATACCAGGCCACATCAGCAGGTATGCCTCTCACCGGTTTTAGAAACCTCTCCCCTATTTCTGTAGATACAAGATTGCCCAAGGGACGGACCAGGGGCTCGGCCATCTCAGCCAGGCCCATGGCTGCATCCAACAGCCTGCTTCCAAAAATCTTTCCGGGATTCAGTCGCCCATTGGCATCTGTTTTTTTCTTAAACCCCCGCATAGAGGCAAGCCTTTCTTCACCCAGGACCTGTTTTGCCTTTCGGCCAAAATACAGGCCTGCCGCATAAGCCCGCCCTCCGTGTTTTTGGGCAATTTTTAATATGGTCAAGGTCAGGGCAAACACAAAATTATAACTGAATTTTCGCTGATCGCTGGGTATAAATCCCAGCACCACCACCTCAGGCCGTCCACCGCGCCCTTCTCTTAGCACCAAACCCTCTTTTATGACCGGCTTTTTGACTTTGCCGGCAATCTCATTTAGCACGGCTTCCAGGGCATCAAGCGGTATGATAAATTCTGCGGGCACCAGGCTAGGGCTGATCCTTTTTACCACCATGACCTTAAACCTGTTTTCCCATTCATGCCTGGCCACCTCCTCATCCAACATCTTGCCTTTGCTTTCCTGGAGCAGCAGGGATAATTTATTGTTGACCGCCTGGCTGTCTTTTTTTCTGTAGGTAAGGGTTGCTATGTACTGTTGGGGCAATAGCACCGCCTGGCCGGACTGGTGACTGTTTTCAGGTGCCTTGTTTTTTAGTGCAGCCATCTGGGGATTTATAAAAAGCAGAGACCACAGGGGCACCTTCTCTCTTACAGCGCCCTTTAAAAAAACCTGCAGGTCCCGGGCCCCATCAAACCCCAGAGCTGAAATCTCCATCTCCTCTAAGGGCATGACCTTCAGCTTGACCTGGGTAATAATACCGGTGGTACCCTCCGCATCTGAAATCAGGTCAAGCTCTTGTGCCCCGAATTCTCTGACTGTTCCGTCACCCAGGACAGCCCGGGCACTGAGGACATTATCCCGGAACTGGCCCCACTGATAAGAACCGATGCCTGAACCACCCTGCGCCAGCCAGCCCCCAACCGTTGATCCGGGATAACTGGTAGGGTAAAGCCGCAAGGTCAGCCCCCTTTTCTTAAGCTCCCTGTCCAGCTTCTCCCAGATGATTCCCGGCTGCACGGTGATTGCCGCATTGGCTTCATCGATATCCAAAATCCGGTCCATTTGAAACATATCGATAACCATGCCCTTGGATACCGGCAGCACGCCGCCGTATCCGGAGGTGGCCGCACCCCTGACCACCAGGTCTATTCCTTTTTCATTGGCCCAGCGCACCAAATCTATTATCTCCTTTTCATCTGCAGGCTGTACCACAGCCTGAGGGCAGGTATTGCCAATCAAAGGCTTAATCATTTTGGGCATGGCCGCAATATCATGACTGTAGAGCATTCTCTCCGTCTTATTGAAGCTGATTCTTTCTCCGAAGCGGTGAGACAGTTGTTTCTTTGCTTGATGGTCCATAGCTTTATCCTTTAATATATATTTATATATTAATTAGCAAATATAGCATAATATGATTTATTAAAAAATGTTTTTTTGAACAATCCGGTCATATTTTCCTGGTTTTTGCCCCCTGGTCTCCCCTGTCGGTAAACCTTTGAGATTGCACTGCTTTAATGATTTTCGATCGTTTTATCAATACGAATCCCTATACCACGATTTCCAGCGTAATCCGGAACATGTGTCCGGATGTTGCCGTTATGGTGTCCGGATCATGCCGTTATGGTGTCCGAATGTTCTCATAATTTCCCCCTATACTGCTGACGGCAGCCTTACCCGCCCTTTTTTACGCATGGCTCAGGCTTTTTTAGGTCTTTGAAAATCGTTTGATTGTGCTGCACGGATCATATATACCCACATCTTAAATGCCCAAAGCTTTTCCAGCATCCTATCCTAGACAGCCGGAAAGACAAAAGCAGCCTGCCCTCATATCCGGAAAATCGGTTCGGTGGGGAGACCATCAACTATGCCCCATGGGCCATACTGGTCACCGGAAGCTCAGGCCATGCATATTTCTATTTTTTTGACGCTCTGTGAATAATAAGACCTCTGGGGATCATGACCAGCCGGGGCAAGCGGTCAGGAGTATATCCATTATTTATTATACCTATAATGGTCATGACGGCTTGATAATCTCTATGCTCTGGATTATCTTTCTATATTTGTGAGGACCAAATTCATGATTCAAATATCCGGTCTATTTGATCTATTGCCACTCCAGGACTACAGACACCCGGGTGATCCAGGAGATATTTTTTACCGTTCCCTATTTTTCAATGAATTCTTTCCTGGTTGGGCTGGACAGGTTTGCATTGCATTTGGTCTCCATTGACCTGCCCTGTGTTTTTAAACCTTCATATGCCCCTGCTGGTTTCAATTTATGCTATGGACCTCAAACCCATGAAACTGGTCATTGCAGCCATTGCAATCTTTCATGTTGTTTTATACAAACACAATAGTGGAACTGGGCTGTTTTCTAAAAACCAATGATATGTTTTTGAGGTGTTCACGAAACCATGCCAGTTTGGGCAGGAAAATAATCTACACAATGGTCATGGCAGCTTTGGCAAGCAGCCTGTCAACAGCAGATTTTTTAATGGATAACAGGCTTGCGATTGCTTGGGGAGAATGCGCAAGCAAATCTTTTACAGTGACAATATCTTTTTCAAATAATTGATCCCTCTGCTTGGTCTTAAGTCCCGGAAGTATGGAAATGGGGTATAGTTTCTTGTTTTCAATATAATATTCCAGGTTTTTTTCCTGGGGATGGTGCCAGGCAATTACGCCCATTTTTACGCAACTGGCATATTTTTTTACCATAGAGGAACAGGCAGTATTGGTGGCAAGCCATACTTCCTTGAACTGATAGTCTTGCCTGCGGTCTTTGTTTGCCTTTTTTATGTCCAAAAATCTTGCATATACATAAAGGGCAGTCTGTATGGAGCTTTTTGCGCCTTTATTGTTATGATACTTGCATTCGATCATATAATGGCTATCGCCTTGGTGGGCAATAACATCAATTTCATGTTCCACGCAAGCCCCGTGTACCATCTTTCCCACTTCTGTCCTGTAGCCGTATTCTTTCAGAATTTTTGCTACGTATTTTTCGAATACATAACCCGCTGGACCCATATTCATCAAAGCTTTTTTCAGGGTATACTTTATGGCCGCTTCAGGTTGTTTTTTTCGAAGGTGTTTTAAAGCAAGCTTATAGATATGTTTTGATTC
>PWYO01000242.1 GCA_003567835.1 Actinomycetota bacterium
CTGGGGCTTATGTATACTTTTCCCCCTGACCTGACCGAGATGTTGCCTCCTGAGGAATCGGTAAGCTCCCGGTCAAAGAGCAGTTTGCCTATTCTGCATATGGACTTTCGTATATCTTTTAGGTCTGTCATGGTATCTCCTTGAATGGTGTTTATTGCCTCTGGCAGGGAAGGTTTAGCTTTCCCTGTTGGTAAAAACCGTATTTTTTTGCAGTATTGATATAGGCCCACACATTTTCAGCCGGTATGTCGTCATGAAGGCTGTGATCTGAGGAAATAATATAGCCGCCATTTTCAGCGCCTTCCCTAAGGCACCGCAATGTTTCCTGCTGCACATCTTCTTTTGTTCCGTTCACCAGGATTTGTTTATTGTCAATATTGCCGATGGGGCATAATTGGTTTCCATACCGTTCTTTGATTGTTTTTAAGTGCATCGTTGCCGCTTTTTCCACTGGGTGGTAGGCATGGATGCCGGTTTGGACCAAATCATCCAGCATCTCCCATATATTGCCGTCATTGTGCATGATCACCGGATAACCAAGTTTTTTAATGCCCGACACCAGCTGCTGGAACGGTTTTATGAACAATGCTTTCAGGTATTTGGGTGAGATTAAAAGGCCGTTGGAAGTACCCCAGTCGTCTGCTATAAGAAAAACATCAAATGGAGCAATCTTTGATGCCGCTTGGGCCAAAACAAGGTTCCATTCGATAAAGGCGCTGCATACTTCCTTTACCAGTCCAGGGTCATCAATAAGGTTGTATGAAAGTGATTGTATATTGAATAAAAACCAGCTCAATACAGAAACCGGTCCCCTGATACAGCACACAATGGCTTTTTTTTGGGTGTTCGCCCTAACCGCATCCTGCAACTGCCTAAAACGCCATTTTTCCTGTGGATCCGGCATTTGATAGTGGTTCCAGTCTTGGCGGCCCTGGAGGGGGTTTTGTATTTGGGATATGATGGGCCAGCCTTTCCTTTTATAAACAATGCCCCAGTCATCAATATATTCCTCACCTTGGGTTTCAAAGAATTCAATGCCGCAGTACCCGCCCAAAAATACAGTCACTGCATCCAGTCCCAGGGTATTGGCCATGTGAACCGCCTCTTGGCCTCCATAAAGCGCCGTCCGGTAGCCAATGAATACCTCCTGCAGCTGCTGGCTAAAAGGAAATTCAAATAACGGCACCCTGTCAGGAACCTCTCCCCTGATGGCAGTCAAAAACCTTTCTCTGGAATCCATTTTTTTACTTAATTTCATCATAGTCCTTAAAGTATAGAATAATATGATAATCGCCAATGCTAGCTCGCATAAGGAGCCTCCTGGATGGCATCATACACCGCACGGAAACCATTCTGGAAGGCCTCTCTTGTATACCCATTTTTGACCCCCATCATCCCCATTTCTGTAAAACCAATCATTTTTTTAGGGCTGGGATCGCTTTGCAGCAGACTCTTGATATACTGTTTGGTCCTTTGATAGCCTTGATAAAAAACAGTCTCGGGACAATTGATTAAAATAACCACCTCGTCTCCCACCGTTTCCCGCAATTGGGGCAAAGACAGATCGCTGTAAGGAGGCGGGGTATAAGATTCCAGAAAGTCCGGCGCCATCTTTTTTAATACTTCCTTCTGCCTTTTCAGCAGTTTGGCATGTATATGAATGCCGCATTTTTTACCGGCATCCCTAAAAAGCGCCGCATACTTTTGAAAATAGGGAAGCATATATTGTTCATAATCCTGGGGTCCCAGATTATCCGACATATCACCCAGGTAGACCATTTGAAAGGCGTCCATCTGCGCCAGCTTGGCCATATACCTGTCATTGCGGCGCTCCAAAGCTTCAAGCAAACTAGCAAACTGGGCAGGGTGGTCATGCCTTTCATAGCTCCAATGGGTCAAGCCCAACATATACTGAGACTCCACATAAGGGGGCAGGCCGGCAATCATATGCAATATACCGTCATCTCCCAAATCCTCGTCCATCAGTCCAAAAACATTGCAGTCCAAGTGAAAAACCGTATCATCGACCATATAAATCAGCGGTTGGTAATCTTGCACATCCTTGATGAGTGAAGTCGCTGGCACCTTCCAGTCCAGAGAAGAGGTGCGCATGCTCCCCACACAGACTTCATGGCTTATGTCTCCTACCGGTGTTTGATATATAATATGCTGTCCTCTGGCGGACTTCTTGAAAGTGATGCCCACATGGGGGGTCTCAGATAGTGATCGGGGCTCCTGAATGGCAGGGCCCACATTGACCAATAACCCCAACCCTTTGTTCCTGAACATCCTCTCAAAAGAACCCTGCGGCAGAAGGTCTGCAAAGATACAAAAAGGCACCTTGTCCGGTTTCTGTCCCTTTAAAACGGTCAATATTCTTTCTCGGCTGCTTTTCATAAACAATCCCTTTTATTTTTTTAAAAAAAACCATCTCAGT
The DNA here is from genome assembly GCA_003567835.1 of Actinomycetota bacterium. Lineage (GTDB taxonomy): Bacteria > Actinomycetota > Humimicrobiia > Humimicrobiales > Humimicrobiaceae > Halolacustris > Halolacustris primus. The sequence continues at coordinate 2,438 of PWYO01000242.1, forward strand.
TCTCCAATGAAAGTCAATTTGGTCATGGTCATTTCTCAGCAAACAGCACACAGGTCCCAATCCACATTGCAAACTGTATTTAGCTCCACCATAAACAGGATAATGCTTCCTGTACGATCTCTTTGGGGCCCACCTGCTGCGCTGCCAATTGTCTTACCATCACTCTTAACACAAAATGTTTCCTCTTCATATTGTTTTTGGCTGCATCTATGATGGCAATCATGGCCAACCTCCTTTGCTTTGAGCATTGATACCCTTTTATGTATACCGCAATGCCCCGCCATCGGCCAGGATATCCGCACCGCAGATATAGCCGGACTCATCAGAGGCCAAAAACAGGGCGATATTGGCAATATCTTCCGTGGTGCCAATCCGGCCCAAAGGCACCCGCTGGGCCAGTTTTTCATTGACTTCGGGGCTATCGGGATACCTCTTTCTTAAAAGGGGGGTATCGATGATATGGGGGGTGATGATATTGGCCCGAATCCCCTTGGGAAGAAGCTCATAGGAGAGCCCTTTTATAAGACCGTATAGGGCCGTTTTGGTGGCAGCATAGTGGATGCCTCCCCCGCTTCCACTGATAATGGTCCCTGAGCCGATGAGGATGATATTGCCCTTGCCCTGGTTTATCATGTCTTCTATGAGGTAGCGGATGAGATAGAAGGTGCCGCTGAGATTGATATCCACTGTTTTCTGCCACTGGGATATTTCCATATCCTGGATGGCAATCCTGGGCCCATAACCGGCCGCTGAAAGCAGTATGTCCACGCTGCCAAAGTCTTGAAGGATATTTTGACAAACCCTTTCTACCTTGCTGCAGTCGCTTACATCACATTGATAGAAGCTAGCCTGCACCCCCCACTCCTTTTTTAGCGCTCGGGCCAGCTCCTGGGCATCCTGTATATCCAAAATGGCTACCTTGGCACCATGTTCTGCATATTTTTGGGCAATTTTTTTACCAATTCCGCTGGCCCCGCCTGCAATAACCGCTACTTTGTCTTTCAGTTTTTTTTCACACATGTATAACTCCAATCTCGTTTTTACTTATGGATAGATCCCCCGTAGCCGGACCGCCTCCACAATCCTTTCGATGGCCATGGTATGGGCGGCATCCCGCATGGAAAGCCCTCTTTTCTGGTGTGCCTCATACACCTGGCCAAAGGCTTTGTCCATAATCTCCCTTAGGGTGATGTCCACCTTCCTTTTGGACCAGAAGTAGGCGTCTTTTCCCTGCACCCATTCAAAGTAGGATACGGTAACCCCGCCGGCGTTGGCCAAAATATCGGGGATGACAAAGGTGCCCTTCTGGGCCAGTATGGCGTCCGCCTCTTCGGTGGTGGGGGCATTGGCCCCCTCGGCTATGATATCTGCTTTGATATCCCCTGCATTGGATGCGGTAATCTGGTTTTCCAGTGCAGCGGGGATAAGGATGTCACAGTCTGCGGTAAGCAGGCTGTCTCGGTCAATGGCCTCTGCTGCGCCAAAGCCTTTGACCGTACCGGTTTTTTTGAAATGCTCTTCCAGCTTATAGGGGTCTATGCCCTTCTGGTTTTGGATAGCGCCGTAGACGTCTGATAGGGCCACAATCTTAAACCCGTAGCAGTAAAGGATTTTGGCCGCATGGGCGCCTACGTTTCCAAAGCCCTGCACCGCGACCCGGATCTGGGGCCGATCATAATGCATCGCTTTTAGCGCAGAAAGGATGGTGTAGACACATCCCCTGGCGGTGGCCTCTTCTCTTCCCTGGCTTCCGCCAAGTGCAATGGGCTTTCCGGTGACCACCCCGGGCACCGCATAGCCTTTGTCTATGGAGTAGGTATCCATAATCCAGGCCATCACCTGGGCATTGGTGCCCACGTCAGGGGCGGGGATGTCCC
>PWYO01000129.1 GCA_003567835.1 Actinomycetota bacterium
CCAGGAAACAAACCTTGGTTGATTACGGGTTCAGACTCCCTTCCGCTTTGGACAACCGGCCGCTCAGGTTTGAGGAGTTTACCCAAAAAATCCCCTATTGCATATTTACTTCTGCCACCCCGGGCCCTTATGAGCATGCGGTAAGCAGCCAGGTCGTAGAGCAGATTATTAGACCCACAGGCCTGGTTGACCCTGAAGTGGTGATCAAGCCCACACAGGGCCAAATCGATGATCTCATCTCAGAAATGAAACAAAGGGTGGCCAAAAAAGAACGGGTACTGGTCACCACCCTGACCAAAAAGATGGCTGAAGACCTGGCAGACTATCTGGCCAGCCAGGGCATAAAGGTCCGGTATCTGCATTCCACCATAGACACCATTGAAAGGATTGAGATCTTGCGGGGGCTGCGAAGCGGAGAATTTGATGTCCTGGTGGGAATCAATCTTTTAAGGGAGGGGCTGGATTTGCCTGAAGTTTCTCTGGTGGCCATACTGGATGCCGATAAGGAGGGTTTCCTTCGTTCGGAGAGATCGCTGATTCAGACCATAGGTCGTGCGGCAAGGAATGTAAACGGCCGGGTGTTGATGTATGCGGATCACCTGACAGGGGCCTTGGCCAATGCTTTGGAAGAAACTGACAGACGGCGAAAACTGCAGATTGCTTATAATCGTAAACATCATATTGTGCCCAAAACCATTACCAAGAATATAAGCGATATCCTGTATGCCAGCGGCATCCGCTCCAAGCCAAAACATAAGGGCAGCATAAAAGAAGGCAAGGCTGCTTTTACCGAGAAGAAATTGCTGGATATGGATCCGGCAGGGGTTGCCCACATTTTAAGCGGTCTGGAAGAAGAGATGAACCTGGCGGCCAGAGATATGCGTTTTGAAGAGGCGGCGGTCATTCGGGACCAGATAAAAAAGATTAAACAAATCACCAATATAGAAGTGGCAAAATAATGCAATCGGAAATATATATAAAAGGCGCAAGAGAACATAACCTGAAAAATATCAGTCTCCGGCTGCCCCGCAATCAATATATTGTGTTTACGGGGGTAAGCGGGTCAGGAAAGTCTTCCCTTGCTTTTGATACGCTGTATGCAGAGGGACAGAGGCGGTATGTGGAGTCTCTTTCATCCTATGCGCGGCAGTTTTTAGGCCAGATGGACAAGCCGGATGTGGATTTGATCGAAGGGCTTTCTCCTGCGGTTTCTATCAACCAAAAAGGGGTAAGCAAAAACCCGCGATCCACAGTGGGCACCATCACCGAGATCTATGATTACTTAAGGGTGCTTTATGCCCAAATCGGCAAGCCTTTCTGTTACCGTTGCGGCAGGCCTATTTCCAAACAGACTGTGGACCAGATTGTAGACCGCATCATGGAGCTTGAGCAGGGTACCAGGTTTTTGGTGCTCTCTCCGGTGGTAAGAGGCCGCAAAGGCGAGTATGCCAAGACCTTTGAGACCATCAAAAAAGACGGATACATGCGCATCAGGGCAGACGGCCAAATCTATGAGCTGGATCAGGATTTTGATTTAAAACTGGATAAAAAGATCAGGCATGATATAGAAATTGTTGTAGACCGGCTCAAAATGAAGGAAGGCATACGCAAAAGGCTTACCGAAGATATTGAGGCCGCACTTGGTGAGAGCGGGGGGCTGGTGTTTATACAGCTGCCTGATGAAGATAAGATGCTGACTTTTTCTGAAAATTTTTCATGTCTGCACTGCGGCATTGATTTTGAAGAACTGACCCCCAGAATGTTTTCCTTTAACAGTCCTTATGGGGCTTGCAAAGCCTGCAGCGGACTGGGGTTTAAAAAAGAAGTGGATCCCAAGCTGGTGGTGCAAAAGCCCCAGCTGAGCATCAATGACGGAGCCATACCCTTTATCAATATGCATTATTCCAATTATTATTCCCAGATTATGAAAGCCCTATCTTCTGAGTACGGCTTTGATTTGAACACCCCTTTCAAGGAGCTTGATGATGAAATCCAAGATATCATCCTTTATGGCGGCAATGGCAAAAGGATGCGCATTAGCTACCGGACCCATAAGGGCAAGCGCCGGTTCTATCAAATCAAATTTGAAGGCATCACCCATACGGTAGGCAGACGGTACCTGGAAACCGATTCCGACTACCAAAGGAACCGCTATGATCAGCTCATGTCCACCAAACCCTGTTCCAGCTGTGGGGGCAGAAGGCTGCGGCCGGAAAGCTTGGCGGTAAACATCTCTGAGGTGTCCATCGCCGATTTTTGTGATATGACCATCGATGATGCTGTATGCTGGCTGGGCAAGCTGGAACTGGACCAGCGGGATCAACTGATTGGCAAAAGGCTTATAAAAGAGATTGGAGAAAGGCTCAACTTTTTAAAGGATGTGGGGCTGGGCTATCTGACCCTGAGCCGTGAAGCCAACACCCTTTCCGGGGGAGAGTCGCAGAGGATTCGGCTGGCCACCCAAATTGGTTCAGGGCTGGTAGGGGTGCTCTACATACTTGATGAACCCAGCATAGGTCTGCATCAGCGGGACAATGCCAAACTGATCAAAGCCCTTAAAAAACTACGAGATCTGGGCAACACCATCATTGTGATAGAGCATGATGAAGAAACCATCAGACAGGCGGACCACATCGTAGACATCGGCCCGGGGGCTGGCGTGCATGGAGGACGTGTGGTTTGCCATGGTAATTTGAAACAGATATGCGGGTGCAGCCAATCGGTGACCGGGCAATACCTGAAGGGAGAAAAAAGTATACCGTTGCCGCCTAGAAGGCGTAAAACGGGCCAGGGCCTGGTAACCATAAAAGGGGCCAGGGAACATAATTTGAAAAATATTGAGGTCAAGATCCCTTTGGGAGCGCTGGTTTCAGTAACCGGGGTGAGCGGGTCTGGAAAAAGCACCCTGGTCAATGACATACTGTATCCTTCTCTTTCCAATGCTTTGACCAATACCGCTTACAGCACGGGACCGCATGACGGCATTGAGGGCTATGAGCAGCTGGATAAAGTGATTGTCATTGATCAATCCCCCATTGGGCGGACGCCGCGTTCCAATCCCGCTACCTATACCGGGGTATTTACCTATATCAGGGAATTATTTTCAAAAACCCCGGAGGCCAAGATGAAAGGGTATAGGCCGGGGAGGTTTTCATTCAACCTCAAAGGCGGCAGGTGCGAGGCCTGTACCGGGGACGGTGTGATTAAAATAGAAATGCATTTTCTGCCTGACATTTATGTGCCTTGTGAGGTCTGCAAAGGAAAGAGGTATAATCGGGAGACCCTGGAAATCAAATACAGAGGGAAAAATATTGATGATGTGCTTCATATGACCATTGAAGAGGCCCTGCAGTTTTTTAAGAACATTCCCCGCATAAGCAATAAGCTGAAAGTGATCCATGAGGTGGGTCTTGGATATATCCAATTGGGCCAGTCTTCTACCACCTTGTCTGGCGGAGAAGCCCAGCGGGTCAAGCTTGCTACAGAACTTTCCAAGAGAAGTACGGGCAGGACCATGTATCTTTTGGACGAGCCGACCACCGGTCTTCATTTTGATGATATCAATAAGTTGCTGAAAATGCTCAACAAGCTGGTCGATGCAGGCAATACGGTATTGGTCATTGAACATAATCTGGATGTGATTAAAACCGCTGACCATATTATCGACCTGGGCCCGGAAGGAGGTTATGCAGGGGGCAGGATTGTTGCCCAGGGAAGCCCCGAGCACCTGGCCAGGGAAAACAGCTCGCATACCGGGAAGTTTTTGAAACAATATTTTGAACAAAAAGCAATGGGCTCCAAACGAAAATGATGAAAACAAAACCCCTGAAAAAAATACTGTCCATTCTCCCTCACCGGCCTGGTGTCTATATTTTTAAAGACAGACGGTCAGAAATCATTTACATAGGCAAAGCCAAAGATCTCAATAAAAGAGTGCGGAGCTATTTTAGGGCCCCTAAAGACTATGGTCCAGACAATCCCAGAATCAATGTGTTTTTTGATGCGGTAGACAGCATCGATTATGTGGTTACCGACAGCGATGCGGAGGCGCTGGTTTTGGAAAGCAGCCTGATTAAAAAAAACAGACCCAAGTACAATGTGGAGCTCAAAGATGATAAATCCTACCCCTTTATTGTCATCACCCACCAGGAGAAGTACCCCCGTGTTTTTTTAACCCGCAACCGGGAACTCAAAGGGGTTCGGTATTATGGGCCTTATACGGATGTACGATCTGCCAGAAATGTCTTGGATGTTTTGCGGAAAACTTTTCAAATCAGGGACTGCAAAAAAACCGCCCCGGGCAAAGAAGGCAGATCGCCCTGCTTAAACCATCATATCAAGCTCTGCTCCGCCCCCTGCATAGGGAATATAAGTGAACATCAGTACCGATCCGGCATAGCTTATATCCATATGTTTTTGAAAGGCCGTATCAAGTCCGTAGAAGATAAGATCCAAAAACGAATGCAGGCCTATGTGAAAAAACAGGCCTTTGAGCAGGCGGCAGCGTTAAAAGATGCCTTACAGAGCATCAGAAGATTAAACCGCAAACAGAGAATTGTGGTTGGCGGAGAAGACAGATGGGATGCCATAGGGGTCTATCACCAGGAAAAAAGGGCAGCAGTAAGCTTTTTTTCCTATGGCAGGGGGGAATTGGCTGCTTATAATAATTTCTTGATTGAGAATACGGATTATATGCAAAAGGAGGATATTGCCAGCGGTTTTATCACCAGATATTATGCAGGCATCAATAATATGCCTTCAACAATTTATATCCCCTGGCCCATCGAACAGCAGCAGGCTTTAGAATCGTGGCTGACTGGCAAAAAGGGCAAAAAAATTACTGTACGGGTTCCCCTTAGAGGGGATAAAAAAAAGGTGATGGATATGGCGGCAAACAATGCCCGGCTTTATTTGGAAAAAAAGACATTTGAAAAAGACAGCGGCCACAGCAAAGCCTACAGTGAGCTTCTCCAGCTCAAAAATGTGCTCAAGCTTACCAACATGCCCCGCCGTATGGAATGCTATGATATCTCCAACCTGAAAGATACTTTCCCCGTGGGCTCTATGGTGGTATTTGTAGACGGCATGCCTGCCAAGGACCATTACAGGCATTTCAAGATTAAACAAGTTGCCGGCCAGGATGACTGTGCCATGCTCAGAGAGGTGCTTAAGCGAAGAATCCGGTATTTGGCCAGGGACAGTTTTGCCATGGAAAATAGTTTTTTTACGCCCCCCGACCTGTTGATTGTTGATGGGGGGATGGGCCAGTACCATGCGGCTAAGGCTGTACTGGACCGGGAAGGCATGCAGGATATGGATCTGGTCAGTATCGCCAAAAAAGAAGAAGTGGTGTACGGTGCCGGACACCCCCGGGGCATGAAGCTGGATATGAACAAGAGCCATATGCGGGTACTGGTCAGGATCAGGGATGAAGCCCACAGATTTGCCCTTGATTACCATAGGAGGCTGCGGGGCAAATATATGACTTCCTCATTTTTGGACCAGGTCCGGGGCATCGGGGAAAAGAAAAAAAAGTACATCACCGAACATATTGGATCTATGGATGAACTCAAGCGCAGTTCTGTGCAGCAACTGATGAATATTAAAGGAATTAGCTATAAGGATGCAATCAATATTTATAATTATTTACATAAATAAACAGGGGTTTGGTTTTGGTCCGTTGGCTTCTTGACTGGGTGATTATGACATTTTCGATTACGGTAGCCTCGTATTTTCTGCCTTTTATACGCATAGCCGGGGATACGGTATGGGACCAGTTTAAAATTGCATTCCTGGCCGGCCTTCTTCTGGGTCTGCTGCATACCTTTATAAAACCCATTGTAAAGATTTTGTCCCTCCCTATTAATATGCTAACATTGGGTTTGTTTAATATTGTTATCAATGCTGGTATGCTTTGGGTGGTCGATTATTTTATAAAGGGTTTGAAAGTAGAAGGTTTTTGGGGTTATGTATTAAGTGCTTTGGTGATCAGCATCATAAGCATCATACTGACCAAAATCATCTATTATGAAAGAAAAAAAAAGTAAAAAGAATAAGTTCCGGGATATGCGGCTTTTCATTATCACCGGCCTTTCAGGGGCGGGCAAGACAGAAGCACTGAATTATTTTGAAGATGCCGGGTTCTACTGCATTGACAACCTGCCTGCCAACCTGCTTTTAAACCTTATTGACTTTTTTTCCAAAAAAAATGCCAAGGTCAGCCGTATTGCGGTAGCCATTGACCTGCGCAGCGGGTATTTTTTTGATGAAATTTACAAAACTTTGGAACAGCTCAAAGCCAGGGGCATCCCCTACAGCATCCTTTTTCTGGAAGCATCCAAAAGTGTGATCGTAAAACGGTTTTCCCTAACCAGGCGCAAGCACCCTTTGGTCGAATACGGGGATATAGGAGAAGGCATAGAGAAGGAAGTAGAAAGGATGTACAAGCTTAGGGAGATGGCCGACGTGGTCTTAGATACCACCCTTCTCAAGGCCAAAGAGCTGAGGATTGCCTTAACCGAGCGGATGATGAGCGATTCAGAAAAAAGCAAATTGCTGCAGATTTCGGTGACTTCTTTTGGATACAAATACGGCTTGCCCGAGAACCTCGACTTGGTTATGGACGTGCGGTTTTTGCCCAATCCATTTTACGACCAAGACCTAAAAAATTTAAACGGGAGCTGCAAAGAAGTTGTCCAGTATGTCCTTTCCAGGGATGAAACCAAGAAGTTTTTGCGCATGTTTGAAAAGATGCTGGATTTTCTCCTGCCCAATTATATTGCTGAAGGAAAGAGTTATCTGGGCATAGGTATTGGCTGCAGCGGGGGCAAGCACCGGTCGGTGGTTTTGGCGGACAGGATCTATGATTACCTGAAAATAAAAGGATATTCTGCAAAAATTATACACAGGGATATCCAAAAAGAAATATAGATCATGGGGGCAGTTTGGATTTTTTGATGTAAAAATATTACGCTTTTAAATTCTTGGTAAATTTGTTAGAATTTTTTAGCTTATTAATTGAACATGGAATGGATTGCTAAATATTTAGAAAGGGAGGCAATAATGGCAATAAAAGTAGGAATCAATGGTTTTGGCCGAATCGGCAGACAGACATTGAGAGCAGCTTTGCAGTATGACCAGGGGGAGGACATTGATTTTGTGGCAATCAATGACCTTACCGATGCAAATACCCTGGCGCATCTTCTCAAGTATGATTCTGTGTATAAAATCATGGACGAGGATGTAAGAGTAGAAGGCGACAACCTGATTGTCGGCGAGACCAAGATCAAGGTTTTATCAGAAAAGGATCCTGCCCAGCTGCCCTGGGGAGACCTGGGCGTGGATGTGGTTCTTGAATCTACCGGTATTTTTACCAAAAGAAAAGACGCGGCCAAACATATTGAGGCAGGCGCAAAAAAAGTTTTGCTTTCTGCGCCTATGAAGGGTGAAGGTGCTGACATCACCTTGGTTATCGGTGTAAACCATCAAGATTATGATAAGGATAAGCACCATATTATTTCCAATGCTTCCTGTACCACCAATGGACTTGCTCCGGTATGCAAGGTTATCAATGACGCATTTGGCATTGTTGAGGGTTTTATGACTACCATTCATGCTTATACCAATGACCAGAAGCTTCTGGACCTTCCCCATAAGGACCTGAGGAGGGCCAGGGCTGCAGGCATGTCCATTATACCCACTTCTACAGGGGCGGCCAAAGCCATAGGGCTGGTTATCCCTGAGCTGGAAGGCAAACTGGACGGCCTGGCTCTAAGGGTTCCTGTGCCTGTAGGTTCCATCATCGATCTGGTGGTCAATCTTGAAAAAGATGCCTCTGTTGAGGAAATCAATGAAGCGGTTAAAGCAGCAGCTCAGCAGCCTGCCTTAAAAGGGATTATGCAGTACAGTGAAGAACCGCTGGTGTCGGTGGATATCGTGGGCAACCCCCATTCCACCATTTTTGATGCACCAAGCACCATGAAAACCGGTAAAATGGTTAAAATCATGACTTGGTATGATAATGAATGGGGTTATTCCTGCAGATGTAAAGATCTTTTAACCATGTTGATGCAATAAATATCATTTTAACAAATAAATAACCGGGGCTTGTCCCCGGTTATTTGCGATTAAGGTCGGTGATACAATTGTTTACCAAAAAAACAGTCCAGGATATGGATTTGCGCAGAAAAAAAGTCCTGGTCAGGGTGGATTACAATGTGCCATTGAATGACGATCTTCAGGTAACCGATGATACCAGGATCAAATTGTCTTTGGACACCATCCGCTATCTGCTTGAACAAGAGGCAAAAATCATACTGATGTCCCATTTGGGAAGGCCCAAGGGGGAGGTTGTGGATCAATTAAGGCTGGATCCTGCAGCCGAAGCATTAGAGAAATTGATAGGCAAAAATGTTAAGAAATTTGATGACATTGTGTCTGCTGAAATAAAAGATTATATAGACAATACCATGAATTTCGGAGACATCGTATTGTTGGAAAACCTGCGGTTTGACCCCGGAGAGAAGAAAAATGATCCCCAATTTGCAAAATCGCTTGCTTTGCTGGCAGAGGTTTATGTCAATGACGCTTTTGGGGCCGCCCACAGAGCACATGCTTCGGTGAGCGGAGTGGCCGAGCATATCCCTGCGGTAGCCGGTTTTCTGCTGAAAAAAGAAGTGGACACCCTTACCTCCCTCTTGGAAAATCCAGGCAGGCCTTTTGTAGCCGTTTTAGGGGGGAGCAAGGTATCGGATAAGATTCAGGTAATCAAAAAGCTGCTTGAAAAGGTAGATACGCTGATCATAGGCGGGGGTATGGGCTATACCTTTCTCAAGGCCAAAGGTTTTGAAATAGGCAATTCCCTTTGCGAAGAGCAGCATCTGGCGTATGCCGGGGAAATGATTGAACTTGCCAAGAAGAATAATGTTCACCTGGCCCTTCCTCTGGATACGGTCATTGCCAAGGAATATGATAAAGATACAGACAAGAAAATGGTGTCAGTGGAATCCATTCCTGTGGATTGGATGGGGCTTGATATTGGAGAAAAAAGCATTGAGCTTTTCAAAAATGAAATTGCAGGCGCTTCTACGGTATTTTGGAATGGCCCGCTGGGCGTTTTTGAGTGGGAAAGATTTGAGCAGGGCACCAAAGATGTGGCCTGCGCCATTGCCAGAAGTTCCGCCGTTTCCGTAGTGGGCGGAGGAGATACCCTGGCAGCCATCAAGAAATACAAACTAAGGGACCAGTTTTCCCATGTTTCCAGCGGAGGCGGTGCCTCTATGGAGCTTCTGGAAGGAAAAGAACTGCCCGGGGTGGCTGCACTGCTGGATCAATAAGAATAGGAAAGGAATTTTTTATGAGAGTACCTTTTATCGCTGGAAACTGGAAAATGAACTTAACGCATTTGGAGGCGATAGCATTTTTAGAACAGTTTCATGCAAAATTTGAAAATAAGAATGAATGTGAGATAGCCATCTGTCCTCCCTTTACTGCATTACGCTCAGTCAAAACTGTGCTTGATGAACAAAATATGGATGTTGCCCTTGGCGCCCAGAATATGTTTTATGAGCAGTCGGGCGCTTATACCGGGGAAGTTTCTCCTTTGATGCTCAAAGCGCTGGAGGCTGAATATGTCATATTGGGTCACAGCGAAAGGCGAGAGGTTTTCAAGGAGACCAATCAAATGGTCAATCAGAAAATCAAATCTGCGTTCACCAATGGCCTGAAGCCCATATTGTGCATCGGTGAAACGCTGGATATAAGGGAGAGCGGAAAGGAAGAGGATTTCGTATTGGGGCAGCTGGAGCAGTGCCTGGAAGGCCTGGAAATAAAGGATATGGTCCAGATAACTGTTGCCTATGAGCCCATATGGGCCATTGGGACCGGAAAAACAGCGACTGTGGAGGATGCCAACGGCATGTGCCGTGCCATAAGAGACAAGCTTTCCCAGCTGTACGGTTCTGAAACTGCAGATGCGGTAAGAATACAGTATGGGGGAAGCGTCAAGCCCGGCAATATAAGTGAGCTTATGGCTGCTTCGGATATAGACGGCGCACTTGTGGGCGGGGCGAGTCTCAAAGCTGAAGATTTTCTAGCCATTGTAAACTATTAACCAAAAATGATAGCAACATTATCCATGAATTTACTGGATTAAGGGGATATTTTGACCATACAAACATTGAAAAAGCCTGTATGCCTGATCATACTGGACGGATGGGGTGTAGGCTGCCAAGGAGAAGGAAATGCCATTTGTAAGGGCAATACGCCTAATATGGACCGCTATAGCCAGGTATATCCTTATACGGAACTGGAAGCATCCGGTGAAGCTGTAGGCCTGCCTGAAGGACAAATGGGTAATTCAGAAGTGGGGCATTTAAACATTGGTGCGGGAAGGGTGGTCTACCAGGAATACACCAGGATCAACAAAGCCATAGAGGAGGGCAGTTTCTATGAAAATGAGGTGTTTTTAAAGGCCATAGAGAATGCCAATCATGGAGGCTCCCTGCACCTGATGGGCCTTGTTTCAGATGGCGGCGTGCACAGCCATATGAGCCATCTTAAGGCCTTAATTAGGCTTGCAGAGCGTCAAAATATACAAAATCTTTTTGTGCATGCTTTTTTGGACGGGCGGGATGTCCCTCCCCGAAGCGCAATCCCATACCTAAAAGAAGTCGATGACTTTTTAAAAAAGAAAGGAACAGGTCAGATTGCTACCGTGAGCGGCCGGTATTATGCCATGGACCGGGATAATCGCTGGGACAGGATCAAAAAAGCCTATGACAGCCTGGTATACAGAAAAGCAGAGCCGTTCGATACACCGCAGGCGCTGGTGGAGCACTCTTATGAACAGGGAAGGGATGATGAATTTGTGGTACCTGCAAAGGTCAAGGTGGATGATGCGCAAAAGGCAAAAATCAAAAGCGGAGATTCTGTGGTGTTTTTTAATTTCAGGCCGGATCGCGCCCGGCAGATCACCAGGGCTTTTATCAGCGAATCATTTGATACGTTTGACCGGGGACCCAACCCCCCCCAAGTATTTTTTGTATGCATGACCAGGTATGACAAAACATTTAAAACGCCTGTCGCCTATCCGCCGCAGAAAATCAAAAATACCCTGGGGCAGGTTTTGGCCAATCATAGCTTGCGGCAGTTGCGGATTGCAGAAACCGAAAAATATGCCCATGTTACTTTTTTCTTAAACGGGGGCGTGGAAAAACCGGAAAAAGGCGAAGACAGAATCATAATCCCATCGCCCAAGGTGGATACCTATGACCTGAAGCCGGAGATGAGTGCCTATGAAGTTACCGATACCCTGATCAAAAAGATTGATGAAAGATTTTATGATGTTATTATTGTCAATTATGCCAATCCGGATATGGTGGGGCATACCGGGTTTTTAGAGGCAGCCATGAAAGCAGTGGAAACCGTGGATACATGTACGGCCCGTGTGGTCGACCAAATCAACAAGGTGGGGGGCATTGCCATAATTACCGCCGACCATGGGAATGCCGAAGAGATGCTGGACGCCCAAACGGGCGGAACGGTGACCAAGCATTCAAACTCCAAGGTGCCGTTTATCCTCTGCAATGACCAGATGAAAATCAGAAAAAACGGGCAAAAGCATATATTGGCTGATATCGCGCCCACCATATGCCGCCTTCTTCATATAAACAAACCGCAAGAAATGACTGGACATTCTCTGCTGGTATGATATAAATTACTTCATGGTTCTATTTGTAAAAACCTGCAGAAATATTTTTATTATTGAAAATTTTTGCTAAAATATAGTGCAAGTTAAAAGAAAGAGGTTATGATTGCTATGGGTTCTGTTTTATTAAATATATTGTTTGCAATACATATTATCGGCTGCCTGGGGGTTATATTGCTCATATTGCTGCATAGCGGCAGAGGAGGGGGCATATCCGGGCTTTTCTCAGGCATGGTAGATACATTTGACGGCTCGGGTATTGTAGAAAAGAATCTGGACCGGCTCACCATTATAGCCGGGTTGTTGTTTGCAGTAACCACCATTGTGCTGTTTATTTTACTATGATTGAAAAGATCATATTTTTAATAAATATTGCTTGAAAACCATTCTCTCATCTTTTTTTGCTACACCAAGGAGGTTGTATTGGCAGCAATGAAAAAAGTACAAATCATCGTAGCACTCTATATGGTCATAGCCATGGCTGTAGTTTTTGCAGGTTGTGCCCCGCAGGCGCCTGTTGTCCAAGAGCCGGAGATTGAGACCGAAGATGCTGTTGCCGCAGAGGAACCGGTAGCCGAAGAGGGCCCCAAGCAGGGGGGGACCATGCAAATTTATATCCATGAGCCTGTTTCACTGGACCCGCCCAATTGTTATGAAAGTGAAGGGATTCAGGTGATCAGGCAGGTTTGGGACGGCCTTTTTGAGTACGACCCTGAGACATTGGAGACAAAACCGGCACTGGTAGAAGATTATGATATATCAGATGATGGACTGGTGTATACTTTTTACCTCAGGAAAGGTGTCAATTTCCATAATGGAAGGGAACTTGTTGCCGATGATTTTGTCTATGCGTGGACCAGGGCGGCAGACAAAGAAACGGCTTCTTACCTTGCCTACCATCTTGCCCCGATTGTGGGGTATGAGGCACTCCAGCAAGGGACAGCGGATACATTTGAAGGGGTGGTGGCTATCGATGACTATACCCTACAGGTAACCCTTCAGTATCCTTTTGCAGATTTTATCAATACCCTGGGCCATGTTGTTTTCTATCCGGTGGCCAGGGAGGATATAGAGGAGCACGGGGAACAGTATGCACAAAATATCAATGGGGTAGGGCCTTTTCAATTTGTGGAATGGGTCCATAACCAGTATATTGTTTTAGAGAGAAATGAGGATTATTGGCGGGAGAACGCCTATTTGGATGGTGTAAAATATGTGATTATGGCTGATGAGAACACAGCATTTCTTGAGTTCCAGGCCGGCAATCTTGATTTTGCCCAGGTTCCCGTGGGGCAGGTCAATGCCACACTTGCCGATCCGGAATTCGGGGATCATGTCATCATTAAGCCCACCATGATGCTCTATTTCTATGTCATGAACATCAATCAGCCTCCTTTCAGGGATAATGTCAAATTACGGCAGGCCATTGCCCATATGATTGACAAGCAAAATATCTGTGAAGTGGTGGGTGAAGGTGTGCCTAGCCCTGCAACTGGATTTGTTCCTCCCGGGGTGCCCGGGTTTCAGGAAAATGCATCAGGGGTTACCTATGATCCCCAGCGGGCGGCACAATTATTGGAAGAAGCCGGGTATCCGCAGGGGGAAGGACTGCCTACTTTAAAGCTGGGGTACAATATTGGAGCAAGCCATGAAATCATAGCTGAAGCGGTCCAGGCCGATGCTGCAGAACTGGGCGTCAATATCGAGGTGGAAGGCTATGAGTGGGGCACTATGCTGGAAAAGGGCCAGAGAGGGGAAATAAACTTCTACAGGCTGGGCTGGCAAGCTGCTTATCCGACCATGGATTACTTTTTGTATCCCTTGTTCCATTCAGAGTCACCCGACAACTTTGCAGGATATAATAATCCGGAAGTCGACCAGCTTTTGGAAGAAGCAAGGTCTACCCTGGACAGAGAGGCAAGGATTGCCAAATACAGGGAAATTGAAAAGATGGTCTTAAACGATCATGTTTTCGCCCTGATCTATTTTTATGGTTCCAGAAGGATTGTTCAGCCTTATGTCAGGGGGTTTGTGCTGGACAGCATGGAACATTATGATTTGAGAAATGTCTGGTTAGACAAATAAAAGTTTTAGCCCAACATGCATAACATTCAATCACAGCCTGCAAGCAGCCGCATTGCAGGCTGTGGTAATATGGCAAAGGAAACGGCAGGTATGCCATGCTTTATTATATTCTAAAGCGGATTCTCCAGATGATCCCTGTTTTGATTGGCGTAACCCTCATCCTGTTTTTGCTGATGTATATAATTCCTGAAGATCCGGCAAGGCTGATCCTGCAGCAGGGAGCCACCGATCAGGCCCTTGCAAACTTGAGGGAAAAAATGGGCATCGACCAGCCGCTGCATATACAGTATTTCAGGTATATGAAAAATCTGCTGCAGGGAGATTTGGGAACTTCATACCGATACCGCCGACCGGTTACCGGCATCCTTGCCGATGCTTACCCCAACTCCATCAGGCTGGCTTTTGCGGCTATTCTTATCGAAATCCTTATAGGCCTATGCGCCGGCATGATTGCTGCAGTAAAAAAATACAGTTTTTGGGATACATTGGTTACCGTCTCCACCACACTAGCTGTGTGTGTGCCTGTTTTCTGGTTGGGGATGATCATGCAAAATTTGTTCGGTTTGCGGTTAGGCTGGCTGCCTATTTCAGGTATGGGAGACGGAAGCATACAGTATTATATTCTTCCTGCTTTTACCCTGGCTTCTGTTTCTACGGCCTATGTGGCCAGGATGACCAGGAGCAGCATGCTGGAAGTGATGTCTCATGATTATATTACCACTGCTTTTGCCAAGGGGCTTTCATACCGGCTGGTTGTAGGCAAACATGCCTTAAAAAATGCCCTGATTCCCGTAGTCACCCTTATAGGGCTAAACCTGGGTGCATTGATGGGCGGTGTGGTATTAACAGAGACCGTATTTAACTGGCCGGGAATAGGCAGGACCATTTATTTGGCCATATTGGAAAGAGATACACCGGTGGTTTTGGGGGGTACGCTGGTGTTGGTGATCATATTTTTGGTGCTAAACCTGGTTGTTGATGTCCTGTATGGCCTGTTGGACCCCAGAATCCGGGTTGCAAAACAAGAGGTGAAGGTGTAAAAGGGATCAGGATGTTTTCCAAACAAGGAACAGGCAAAGTGTACAATGGCGCATCAGGTTATGGATATAAAAAAACCAGCTTGTACAGGAATGCCTGGCGAAGGCTGAAAAAAAATAAACTGGCCATGGTCGGCCTGTCCATCATTTGTGTTTTGGCAGCCACTGCCATTTTTTCCCCACTGGTGGCCACGCACGATCCCACAGCCAGGATCAAGGAAGAATCTTTCAGATCTCCCAGTACGGAACACTGGTTTGGCACCGATATCCTGGGCAGGGATATATACAGCAGGGTCATATACGGCAGCAGGATTTCCATCATGGTGGGGGTGGTGGCTGTGGGTATATCCCTGGCCATTGGGATTACCATGGGTGCTTTAGCCGGGTATTTTGGCGGTTTTCCGGATACCATGGTGATGCGCATGGCTGATATTTTTTTCGCTTTCCCTTATATTCTAGGGGCCATAGCCATTATGACTGTATTGGGCCCCGGCCTGGTTAATATTTTTATAGCCATAGGGATTTTGGGGTGGGCCTATTTTGCCCGCCTGTTTCGGGGTTCCGTCTTGTCTGTAAAGAACAAAGAATATGTTGCGGCAGCCAGAGCCCTGGGCGCCAGCAATTTTCGAATTATGGCCAAACATATATTGCCCAATTCATTTGCGCCCATGATTGTTTTAGGGACCATGAATGTGGGCACGGCCATTATTGTAGAGGCATCATTAAGTTTTTTGGGCTTGGGGGTCCAACCGCCCACCCCTGCCTGGGGGCATATGCTATCCGAATCACTGAATTATATCAATATTGCCCCCTGGATGATGTTTTTTCCGGGTATGGCCATTGTATTGACCGTATTGGGTTTTGTCCTTTTGGGCGACGGGCTAAGGGATGCATTTGATCCCAGGATGTAGTGATGGTTTCTAAAAAACAACACATGATATTAGAGGTGAAAAATTTAAAGACCTATTTTGATACGCCGGAAGGGGTGGTCAAAGCCGTGGACGGGGTCAGCTTCGACCTGAAAAAAGGCGAGGTTTTGGGGATTGTAGGGGAGACTGGTTCAGGCAAAAGTGTAACCGCTCTTTCCCTGCTCAACCTTATACCCCAGCCTGCAGGCAAAATTGTGGAGGGGCAGATTCTGCTGGAAGGCACAGATTTGGCCCGGCTAAATCCCAGGCAGATGCAAAAGTACAGGGGCAGCAAGATTTCCATGGTTTTCCAGGATCCCATGACATCGCTGAACCCCGTATATACAATAGGCAGTCAGATTATGGAGGCGATACGGATACACCAATCTATAACAAAGAATCAGGCCAGAAAGAAAACCATAGAATTATTAACCATGGTGGGCATACCGGAACCGAGCCGGAGGCTAAAAAGTTATCCGCATGAATGCAGCGGAGGCATGTGTCAGAGGGTAATGGTGGCGATGGCTTTGGCCAACAATCCTTCGGTATTGATTGCCGATGAGCCTACCACTGCACTGGATGTCACCATACAAGCACAAATACTGGAGCTTATGGTAAAACTCAAGGACAGAACCGGGTCTGCGATTATCCTCATTACCCATGACTTGGGGGTTATTGCCAAGTATGCCTCCCGGGTGATGGTCATGTATGGCGGTAAACCGGTTGAGTTTGCCGATGTGGATACCATCTTTTATGAGCCCCTGCATCCTTATACCAGGGGGTTAATGGGCTCTATCACCAGACTGGATAATAAAAAAAAGCAGAGGCTTTTGGCCATTGAAGGGTCTTGTCCCAGCCTTATTGATTTGCCCCCCGGCTGCACATTTTACCCCCGATGCCCGTATGCGCGCAAGAGATGCGCTCAAAGCTATCCGGGTCTCGAGCAGGTAAACCCGGGCCGACGCATTGCCTGCCATCGCTGGAAGAATTTTAGGAAAGGGTACAATGAAGGCAAACCATAAACATTTTTTACAGGTTAAAGACCTAAAGAAGTATTACAGGGCAGACAGCGGTTTTTTCTGGCACAGGGCCAAAGACTCGGTTAAAGCGGTAGACGGCATAAGTTTTAGCGTCCAGGAAGGTCAAACATTTGGACTGGTGGGAGAAAGCGGTTGCGGAAAATCTACGGTGACCCGTTTGATTTTAAGACTGACCCCTCCTACCGGGGGAAAGGTGTTCTACCAGGGCCGGGACCTGTTTTCCCTTTCCAGAAAACAGATGTTTGACATAAGAAGAGAAATGCAGATCATTTTTCAGGATCCTTTTGCTTCATTGTCACCCAGGATGACCGTAGGCGAGATTGTCAGTGAGCCTATGGAGATACACAGGGTAGGGGATAAGGCTTATCGGAGAAAAAGGGTGGCCTCGCTAATGGAAGTGGTAAACCTCCGTCCTGAGCATATAAACCGTTATCCCCATCAGTTTAGCGGAGGCCAGAGGCAGAGGATTGGTATTGCCAGGGCTTTGGCATTAAAGCCCAGGCTTATCATCTGTGATGAACCTGTTTCGGCATTGGATGTTTCTGTGCAGGCCCAAATACTGAACCTGTTGACCGATCTTCAAAAAACCTTTGGTCTAACCTACTTATTTATTGCCCATGATCTTTCAGCGGTTAAGCATATAAGCAGCAAGATAGGGGTGATGTATCTGGGGAAAATTGTGGAGATTGCCCAGAGCGGGGATTTATACCAACAGCCCCTGCACCCTTATACCATGGGCCTGATGTCTGCCATACCCCTTCCGGACCCTGTGCAGGAAAGACAGCGAAAAAGAATCTTATTATCCGGTGATGTTCCCAGCCCGATTCATCCTCCCAGCGGATGCAGGTTTCATCCCCGCTGCCCCCTGGCAGCAGACATATGCAAAAGCCAAGAGCCA
>PWYO01000241.1 GCA_003567835.1 Actinomycetota bacterium
TATGGAAAGGCGGCGGGGTTGTTTTTGGGCCCAAGCCCAGGGATCATTCTTTTAAGCTGAATAAGAAGGTACGGAGGAAATCGAAACTGATTGCACTATCAGAGAAATACAAGCAGGACAAAATAGTGGTGTTAAAACAAATACAGTTTGACAATCCTTCTACCAGGCAAGCAGCGGACCTGTTGAAAAAATTCAAACTGGAAAAACAGAAAGTGCTAATGGTGGTAAATGATATGGAAGGCAATGAGGCAAAATCTTTTAGGAATATCAGCCAAGTAGAAGTGGCCACAGCCCCGACATTGAATACCTTTATGATACTGGTGGCTGATGCTGTTGTGTTCAGCAAAGATTCGTTAACAGAATTGATGGAGAGGTTGACCAATGCAAGATTATAGGGATATCATACTGTCCCCTGTGGTTTCTGAGAAGAGTTATGGTGCGGTCCAGGACAACAGGTATTCTTTTTTTGTGGACTTAAGGGCCAACAAGCCGGAGATAAAAAGGGCCATACAGGAGGCTTTTAAAGTAAAAGTTTTAAAAATCAGCACCATGCATGTGCGTTCCAAACCCAAGAGACTGGGCCAATCGGTGGGCAGGAACGCTAGAAGGAAAAAAGCCGTGGTAACCCTGCGGGAAAAAGATAAGATAGACTTTTTTGAATCAGTTTAAATAGTTTTGGAGGTAAAAAGTGGCGTTAAAAAAATATAAGCCTACGTCGCCGGGCAGACGGTTTGCTACGGTTTCTGACAATGGGGATTTGACCAAAAAGAAGCCGGAAAAAAGCCTGACCAGGCCCCTGCCCAAAAAGGCAGGCAGAAACAACAATGGCAGGATTACCAGAAGGCACAGCGGCGGCGGACATAAAAGACTTTACAGGGTCATAGATTTTAAAAGGAATAAAGATCATATACCCGCTAAGGTGGTTTCATTAGAATATGATCCCAACCGAAGCGCAAGGATTGCTTTGCTCCATTATGCAGATGGGGAGAAAAGATATATCATCGCCCCCCGGAAGCTGAAGGTTGGCGATTCTGTGATGTCCGGCAAGGATGCAGACATCAAACCGGGCAACAGCCTTCCTTTGAAAAACATTCCGGTGGGTACCATCGTACATAATATAGAGCTGAAGCAGGGAAAAGGTGCTGAAATTGTGCGTTCTGCAGGAAACTCAGCCCAGCTTTTGGCCAAAGAAGAGGGTTATGCCAATATGAAGCTGCCCTCGGGAGAAGTGAGGCTGGTGCACTTGGAGTGCAGGGCCACCATAGGACAGATCGGGAATATGGAGCATGAGATCTTAAGTCTTGGAAAAGCAGGCAGGAAAAGATGGCTGGGGGTTAGGCCTTCGGTAAGGGGTACGGTTATGAACCCTGTCGATCATCCGCATGGCGGCGGAGAAGGAAAAAATAAGACTGCGGGAAGGGATCCGGTTAGTCCATGGGGCAAACCGACTTTGGGATACAGGACCCGCAAAAAGAACAAGTTTAGCGATAAATATATTGTAAAGAGAAGAAAATAATGTGTAGCTTAAGGAGGATTTTATGTCCAGGTCTTTAAAAAAAGGGCCTTTTGCAGATTTAAAGCTATTGGCCAAAATTGAGGAGCTTAACCAGAAAGGCGAAAAGAAAATTATAAAAACCTGGTCCAGAAGCTCTACTGTTTTTCCGGAAATGGTGGGTCACACCATTGCGGTGCATGACGGCAAAAGACATATACCGGTTTTTATTTCCGAGTCTATGGTTGGCCACAAGCTGGGAGAATTTGCGCCTACCCGGTCGATCAGGCCCCATGTATTCAAGGGCAAAAGTGATAAAATTGCTTCTGTTAAAAAGGAAGAAGCATAGTAAAGGTTTTATTTTAGGAGGCAAGAAGCTTTGGAAGCGAAGGCAGTAGAAAAATATATGAGGATATCACCGCGAAAGGTTAAGCTGGTGATTGATTTGGTCAAGGATAAAAAAGTGGAGGATGCTGTAAACGTATTATCATTTACGCCTAAAAAGGCAGCAGAGATGGTAAAGAAAGCAATCAGCAGCGCTGCTGCAAATGCGGTGGAAAATCATGGTATGGCTGAAGATGATTTATTTATTTCAAAAATATATGTAAATGAGGGGCCCACATTAAAAAGGTTTAGACCAAGGGCCCGGGGAAGAGCAACCAGAATAAGGAAGAGAACCTCTCATATTACTGTATTTGTATCTGACGGAAAACAAGAGGAGGTAGAAGATGGGACAGAAAGTTAATCCCAACGGCCTTCGGTTAGGCATAAATAAGGGATGGCGGTCCAAATGGTTTGCTACCAAGGATTATCCCAAACTGATCGAAGAAGACATTCGAATAAGGAAATTGATCCATGATCAGCTGGAAAATGCAGGTATTTCTACCATTGATATAGAACGGACCACAGAGGATATAAAGGTAGACGTGCATACCTCGAAACCGGGAATTGTGATCGGGCGTAAAGGAAGCACCATTAATGATATTCGTTCTATGCTGGAAAAAGAGATCAATAAAAATATACAGCTTAATATCATTGAGATTAAAAAACCTGAGCTGGTTGCCAAGCTGGTGGCAGAAGGCATAGCCAGCCAGCTGGTGGGCAGGGTAAGCTTCCGGAGAGCTATGAAGAAAGCGATATCCCTGGCCATGAAGGCTGGTGCGAAAGGAATCAGGATTCAGTGTTCAGGAAGACTTGGCGGTGCTGAAATGGCCAGAACTGAATGGTACCGGGAGGGAAGAGTCCCTCTGCATACTTTAAGGGCGGATATAGATTATGGTTTTTGTGAAGCAAATACTACTTTTGGCAAAATAGGGGTCAAAACGTGGATCTATATGGGTGACCGGATTCTGGACAAAGAAGAGATTGCAAAAGAGAAGAAAAAAATAAAGGAATCTGCCCATGAGGCCAAAGGGAAAAAGGGCAAGGCCGAAAAACAGGAAAAAGTTTCTAGTTAGGAGAATACAATGGCACCAATGCTGATGCCCAAAAGGGTAAAACATCGAAAAGTACAAAGAGGAAGGATGAAAGGTATTGCCAAGGGAGGCATTAAGCTTTCTTTTGGAGAATACGGCTTGCAGGCCCTGGAGCCTGGCTGGATTACTTCCAAGCAGATCGAAGCGGCGAGGGTTTGCCTGACCAGATTTATCAAAAGGGGCGGAAAAGTTTGGATCAATCTTTTCCCCCATAAACCGATCACCAAACAGCCTGCCGAGACCAGAATGGGCGGGGGCAAAGGGATACCCGAGCAGTGGGTTGCTGTGGTAAAACCGGGAAAGATTATGTTTGAGCTGGCCGGTGTTAGTGAATCCATAGCCAAAGAAGCCATCCGGCGGGCGGCCAATAAACTGCCCATCGATGCGAAGTTTATCAAGGAATAGCTTTATTGGGTGAAATATGAAAGTGAATGAATTAAGGGAACAAACAATTGAAGAGCTAACCAAAAGAAGGGCTGAGCTGAAGGGAACCATTTTTAATTTAAATTTCCAGAAGGCAACTGGCCAGCTTGAAAATCCTACACGGATTAAAATGGCCAAAAAAGAAGTTTCAGTCATCAACACCCTGATCAGGGAAAAAGAACTGGGAATTAGCAATACAAGCAGCAAATAAGGGGGATCTTGTTGGAAAGAGGAAAAAGAAAGGAAAGGGTAGGCACTGTGGTAAGCGATAAGATGCAGAAAACGGCGGTTGTGGAAGTGTCATCGCATTACAAACACCCTTTGTATAAGAAAATTTTAAAAAAGTTTAAAAATTTTAAGGTGCACGATCCTGATAACGCCTGCAAAGTGGGAGACCAGGTAAGAATTGTAGAGACCAGGCCTCTCAGCAGAACCAAAAGGTGGCGCTTGGTGGAGATAATCAGGAAAGCTGAGTAGGGAAGGGTACAAAAATGATTCAAGCAGAAAGCATGGTAAAAGTGGCTGACAACACGGGGGCGAGAAAAATATTATGCCTGAAAGTAGTTGGCGGTTCCAGAAGAAGGTATGCCAAGATCGGGGATATTTTCGTTGCTACGGTAAAGGAAGCCAATCCGAATGGTGTGGTAAAGAAAAGTGAAATTGTGAAAGCTGTGCTGGTTCGATCCAAGAAATCATACCGGAGAAAAGATGGGTCCAATATACGGTTTGATGATAATGCTGCGGTTATTATCGACAATCAGAACAACCCCCGGGGAACCAGGATCTTTGGGCCCGTGGCCAGGGAGCTTAGGGAGAAGAATTTTATGAAAATTATTTCACTTTCACCGGAAGTGATTTAGGGGTGAGAAGATGTTAAAAATAAAGAAAAATGACAAAGTAAAA
>PWYO01000177.1 GCA_003567835.1 Actinomycetota bacterium
CCTTTGGCTGCGGTTATGAATTTGTTTGAATTATTTGTTAGGATTATACAGGCCTATATTTTTGCGGTCCTCTCATCCATGTATATAGGTGAGGCGACAGGCAGCAGGCCATAAGAAAAGAGGAGGCGTTATGGACATCGAAGCAGCAAGAGTGCTGGCGGCGGGGTTTGCCATAGGCATTGGGGCCATAGGGCCCGGTCTGGCCGTGGGCAATATGGTGGGCAAAGCAGTAGAAGGCATAGCCCGACAGCCGGAAGCAGCGGGCAGGATTCAGACCGCCATGTTTATAGGCATTGCTTTTGCAGAAGCAATTGCCCTGTATGCATTGGTCATTGCCTTCCTGCTTATTTTTGCGGTGTAAATAAAGGATGCGGGGTGTGAACCATTGGAGCAGGTAGCCAATATCATCAATCCTATGACCAGCACTGTGTTCTGGTCTGTTATTGTATTTGTGATTATGGTGGTTGTCGTATGGCGGGTGGCGCTCAGGCCGGTAAACAACATCATGGTCCGGCGCAAAAAGGAAACCGAGAACAAGGTCATGGTTGCCCAGAAGCAGAAAGAAGAGGCCCAGAAGATTTTGGATCAGCAGAAAAAAGCCCTTGAGGCTGCCTGGGAAAAGACCAGGCGCATGATTGAAGAGGCCAAACAGGAGGCAGAGACCATCAGGGGACAGATCATCGAGGATGCCCATAAAAAATCCAGGGAACTGGTGGAAAATGCCCGGCTGGAGGCTGCCCGGGAAAAGGAAAAAACCCTCAAAGAGGTCAGAGACAGGATTGCGGACATTTCTGTAGACATTGCCCAGAAAATGCTTTCCAAGCATATTTCCCTACAAGAACACCAGCAGCTTATAGAAGAGAGCCTAAAGGAAATGGAAGAGGTATAGATGGACAAGCAAATAGAGAAGGCTGCCCAAGCCATTTTATGCATGGCTGAGGGCGCCCAGGATCTGCTGGCAGCCGAAAGCGAGCTGGAGCAGGTCAGTGCTGCGGTTGAATCGAATATGGAACTGAAGCGGTATCTGTCCGATATCTCGGCAGCCCCACAACAAAAGATTGCCCTGATGTTTTCCATACTGGGCAAGGGGGCCTCAAAGTCTGCCCGGGCTGCGCTGTGCATGATTATAGCTATGGACCTGCAGGACCACCTAAGGGAGATAAGCCAGCAGTTTTCAGCTCAGGTGGACCGGCTCAAAAAACAGATGTCCGTAGAAGTGGTAAGTGCGGTGGCCTTGGACCGCAAAACTTTGGCCAAAATCAAGAAAAAGGTGGATAAAAAAACAGGACTTTCAGTAAGGATTAAGCATGTGGTGGACCCGGATATCATAGGCGGCCTGCTTGTCAAGGTAGGCGACTTGCGTATGGACTTTAGCACCAGGGGCAAGCTGGAGACCTTAAAGGATGATTTAAAAGCAGTGGATCTGGAGGGGGATTTTTTTGGCGCTTGACCTTCATGCAGAAAAGATTGCCGCTCTGATCCGTGCCCAAGTGGACCAACACCATAAGCATGCTGCGGTCGAACAAACAGGCAGGGTTTTGTCCGCAGCTGACGGCATTGTGCAAATAGGCGGCCTGTCTGAGGCGGTACTGGGGGAGATGATTGCACTTCCCGGAGATACCTATTGCCTTGCCTTGAACCTGGAAGCGGATTCCATTGGGGGCATCATCCTTGGAGACCATGAAAAGATACAGGAAGGAGATCTTGCCAAAAGGACCGGTAAAGTGCTCAGGGTCCCTGTAGGGGAAGCCCTGCTGGGGCGTATTGTTGATCCCCTGGGCAGGCCCATTGACGGTTTGGGGTCCTTGAAAGTGGAGCAGTATAGGCCTGTAGAATATGAAGCGCCCAGTGTGGTGGACCGGGAACCGGTGTCCGAGCCATTGCAGACGGGCATTAAAGCCATCGATGCCATGGTCCCCATCGGGCGGGGCCAAAGGGAACTTATTGTCTCTGACCGCAGGATTGGCAAGACGGCCCTGCTCATAGACACCATCATCAACCAGACGGGCAAGGATGTTTTTTGCATCCTGGTGATTATTGGCCAGAAAACATCTTTGGTGGCCAGGATCGCAGAAAGGCTCAAACAGGCGGGATCCATGCAGTACACCACCATTGTGGCAGCCAGCGCCAAAGAGCCTGCTGCATTGCAGTGCATAGCGCCCTTTGCAGGATGTGCCATGGGGGAATATTTTGCCTACCGGGGCCAGCATGCCCTGGTGACCTATGACGACCTCTCCAAGCATGCTGTGGCCTATCGGGAAATTTCCCTGCTGCTGCGGCGTTCTCCGGGAAGAGAGGCTTATCCGGGGGACATATTTTATGTGCACTCCAGGCTTTTGGAACGGTCGGCGAAACTTTCTGAGGAAAAAGGCGGAGGCTCGCTTACCGCCATCCCCGTGGTGGAGGTAAAAGAAGGGGATATTTCAGGCTATATACCCACCAATCTGATCTCTATGACCGATGGGCAGATTTATCTTGACGGCGATCTTTTTTATGCAGGCATCAGGCCTGCGGTCAATGCGGGCATATCCGTTTCCCGGGTAGGGGGCCGCGCACAGGTACCCGCAATGCGCAAAGTGGCGGGCATGCTCAGGCTGGATCTTGCCCGGTATCGGGAAATTGAAAACTTTGCCAAGTTTGGCACTGAACTGGATCACCAGACCAAAAAGCTGGTTAATCGTGGGGAGCGCACCACCGAGGTGCTCAAACAGGCTCAGTATCAGCCTATGGCTGTAGAGGACCAGGTGCTGGCCCTGTTTTTGCTTACCCATGGCTTTTTAGATGATGTGCCCCTGCCTGAGGTGGTGCGGTTTGAAGAAGCGTTTTTGCTGTATATGCATCGGGCCAGAAAAGATCTGACCCAAAAGCTGCGCCAGACCAAAGATTTGGATGAGCCGCTTACCCAGGGCCTGGAGCAGGCAGCAGCAGATTTTAAGGCGAACTATCAAAAAAACGAGCAGGGGATATGACCAGGGAAAAGAAAATAAAGGACAGAATGGAAAGCATTGCCAATACCCGCAAGATCACCGAGGCCATGGGTATGGTAGCTTCTTCCAGGATCAAGGCTGCCCAGAAACGGATGATGGAATCGCGGCCGTTTATCCGGATGGTGGAGGATTTTATCTGCAATTTGGGGCTAACCGGGCCCATGCAGCGGGATAGGCTGGTCAAAAAAAGGGATCAGGAAAACACCATCCTTATATTGGCAATCACTGCAGATAAAGGTCTTTGCGGGGCCTACAACAGCAATATTATTGAACGGGTGGAAAAGACCAGGGAAAAGTTCCTGCAGCAGGGAAAAAAGGTTGACCTGGATATCATCGGCACCCGCGGCAAGAGCTACTTTGCCTACCAGGGCTATGCGCTTAAGAAAGTCTATGAGCACCTTTCCTACTGGCCCAAATTTATGGATGCCAGGGAGATTTCACGAAACCTCATATCCCGCTATGTGGTCCAGGAAGCAGACAGGGTGCTGGTTTGTTATACCCAGTACCGCAGTGCGGTCTCCCACCGGCCTGCGCTGATCCAGATTTTGCCCATACCCATTGCCCAGAAATTATCGGAAAGGGAAGAGGGGATCGGCTATGCCGACCCCTTTGCATGCAAGCCCAGGGACCTTCCCCGGGAATTTGCTTATGAGCCTTCACTGGAGGAGATTATCAGGGCCATTATACCCGAATACATCTTTACGGTGGTATACGGAATGCTTTTGGAATCCATCGCTTCGGAAATAGGATCCAGGGTTTTGGCCATGCAAAAGGCCAATGAAAATTCCAAGCAGCTGACCAGGAGCCTGACCAAGGAATATCATGTATTGAGGCAGCAGCAGATTACTTCTGAGATTATGGAAGTGGTCTCTGGAGGCCAGGCAGGGGAGGAGACCATGGACCATCAACACCCAAAAGGAATGATTGTAAGCATACGGGGCCCGGTGATTGATGTCCGGTTTCCTCCGGACGGCATTCCCGAAATGTATACGGCCCTCAACATCTATAAGCCTTTAGGGTCGGGCAAAGGTGAATGGGTGGTGGCCGAAGTGCAGCAGTCGATCGGCGACAGCCAGGTACGATGTGTGGCCATGTCCTCAACCGATGGTTTGGCCCGGGGCATGGAGGTTTTCTCCACCGGAAAGCCGATCCAGGTGCCTGTGGGAAAAGAGGTGCTGGGCAGGATCCTGGATGTGCTGGGAAACCCCAAAGACCATGAACAGGGAGACCTTTCCGGTTCAGAGAAACTTCCCATACACCGAAAGGCCCCGGGGATTGAAGCCATGGA
>PWYO01000283.1 GCA_003567835.1 Actinomycetota bacterium
TAGCATAAATGTAAATATAACCCTGGCTGCCATCATAGGGCTGCTGCTGGCTTTTTTATTAGCAGATGTGGGAAGAAGGTCATAGACAATTGATTCTTGCTTCAGCTTCGCCCAGAAGGAAGGAGATTCTGGCGCTGCTTGGGCTGGATTTTGAAATTGTAATACCTGAAGGGGCCAGAGAGCTGACCTACAGCCATCCCTACAGGATGGTCACTGAAAACAGTGAGATCAAGGCCCGTTGTTCTTTGAGGCGGTGTGCAAAAAAACATGTCCTGGTTTGCGGTTTTGATACCGTGGTCTACCTGGATGGGAAGGTTTTCGGCAAGCCAAAAAACCAGGCGGAAGCGAGGCATTTTTTAAAGAAATTGAATGCAAGAGCCCATCAGGTGATTACCGGTCTTTGCATACTGGATGGAAAAAGTGGGAGAAAGGCAGTGGATTTGGAATCTACCTTGGTGGAATTCAGAAATCTTGCTGATGCAGAGATTGATGCCTATATGCAGGCAGAAGAGGTTATGGATAAAGCAGGCGCTTATAATATCAGTGGATATGGAGCGGCCCTGGTCCAAAAGATTGAAGGTTGTTTTTATAATGTAGCCGGGCTGCCGGTGGCCAGGTTTATAAACCTTTTGGGGGATTTTAATTATAAAGTTTTAGGTTGAAGATAAGGAGTTGTTCGATGTTTGATTTTTTTCTTAACATCATAGGAAAAGACATGGGCGTGGACCTGGGCACCGCCAATACCCTGGTTGTGGTAAAAGGCAAAGGCGTGGTTTTAGATGAGCCTTCCATTGTGGCAATTGACAAAAACAATAGCAGGATACTTGCAGTAGGCAAGGAAGCCAAGAGGATGGTGGGAAGAACGCCCAGCAATATTGTGGCCATCAGGCCCCTTAAGGATGGTGTGATCGCTGATTTTGAGACCACTGAAAAGATGTTGCGGTATTTTATTCAGCGCGTACACCGGAATATGGGCATAGCCAGACCAAGGATTGTGATCTGCGTGCCTTCGGGGATCACCCCTGTTGAGAAAAAAGCGGTGGTGGAAGCCACTGAACAGGCTGGCGCAAGGGCTGCCTATATTATTGAGGAGCCTCTGGCTGCAGCCATAGGCGCAGGGCTGCCCATCGATGAACCCACCGGGAGCATGGTGGTGGACATCGGGGGAGGTACTTCAGAGGTTGCAGTCATATCCTTGGGAGGTATCGTGGTAAGCCAGTCGCTTAGGATTGGCGGAAATGAGCTTGATGACGATATAACTTACTATCTTAAAAAAGAGCACAACCTCCTTTTGGGAGAAAGGACTTCAGAAAAAGTAAAAATGGAGATCGGCTCGGCTTTTCCTTTGGAGAATGAAGAAAAGATGGAAGTAAACGGCAGGGATTTGGTGACCGGCCTGCCTAAAACCATCATCATCACCAGCCAGCAGGTGAGAAAAGCATTGGAAAAAGCGGTTAATGATATTATTAATGCAGTCATTGAGGTGTTGGATACCACCCCTCCCGAACTTGCTTCAGATATCATGAAAAGAGGGATTGTGCTTACCGGAGGCGGCTCGCTTCTAAAAGGGCTGGCAGAAAGGATTAGCCGGGAGACCCATTGCCCCGTGCATCTGGCTGAAAACCCTCTGGCTTCGGTTGCCCTTGGAGCAGGCAAGTGTGTAGAGGATTTTTCCAAGCTTAAGAGATATCTTAAATACTCAAAACAATAATTTTGGTGCCATGTTACATGGGATTTTTCAATAAAAGGTTTCGAAACATTACCATCCTGGTCATTATCATTGTTTTATGTATTATAGCTGCCACTTTAACCTTTAGAGATTATAATTTTGTGCGGGGCAGCCAATCTGGTTTAATGGATTTCTTTGGCCCTGCGCAGGAAAGGGTTTTTACTTTTTTTTCTCCGGTAGGAAGACTTTTTGACGGCATCAGGGACTATGTCAATCTGCGGGAAAAATACCTGGCCCTGGAGCAGGAAAACCAAAAATTAAGGAAAGACTATGCGCAATTGGTTAACCTGCGCATCGAAAACAGGGCTTTAAGGGAATTGCTGGACATGGACCTAAGAGAGGACCAGGTTACCCAGCCTGCCAAAGTCATCGGATTTTATCAGAGCCGGTTTCAGTCAGAAGCCATGCTCAATGTTGGCAAAAGGCAGGGGGTAGAAGAAGGTATGGCGGTGATCAATGACCAGGGTTTGGTGGGTATAGTCAGTTTTGCCGGTGATTCCAGCTGCAGGGTAAGGCTTATCAATGATCCTGCAAGCAGTATAGGGGCCAGGATCCTGACTTCCAGGGCTTTGGGGGTGGTGGAAGGCACCGGAGACAAAAGAGTCAAGCTGGGATACATACACAGGGATGCCCATGTTTTTGTAGGGGATATGGTCATAACTTCCGAGCTCAGTGAAAACGTACCCCCTGAAATACTGATAGGGCGGATTCAGTATGTTGCCGAGGATCCTGACGATGTATATAAGCAAATCGAGATAGAGCCATTTGCAGATTTCAAGAGCCTGGAATATGTCATGGTTATCAAAAGCTGGTAGCTGATGCGGATATTTTTAAAAGTTCTCCATTTTTTCATGATTGCCACCGCTTTGATTGTTCAGCTTTCTTTTGGGGAATATCTGAAGTTTTATTCCATCAATTTTGACCTGATTATGATCTGTGTGATTGCAGTTTCCATTGTTGACGGCTATGGTTA
Organism: Actinomycetota bacterium; assembly: GCA_003567835.1. GTDB lineage: Bacteria > Actinomycetota > Humimicrobiia > Humimicrobiales > Humimicrobiaceae > Halolacustris > Halolacustris primus. Next base: position 2,703 of record PWYO01000283.1, read on the forward strand.
CGGATTGGCTTACGGCTTTTTATTTGGCCTTATCTTGGACCTTATGGGGGGCCATATTGCAGGCATTAATGCTTTCATTTATGCGTTTAACGCCTTTATTGCTGCCCGGTTCATGGAGACAGGAATCAAAAAAAAATACCCTTTGCTGCTGCTGATTGTATTTGTGGTCACGGAAATCAATCTCATTGTTGAGGCACTACTGCTTTATCTATTTAATTTTGACATAAATATTGTAGAATTAGGAAGAGAGATGTTGCTAAAGCCGCTGTACAGCATCATCATAACCATGATGGTATTTCCATTGTTTGACTTGGGGCAGAAAGAAAGGTGGGAGTTTGGATTCCAGAATAAAGAGGAGAATTAAGGTTGCGGTATACCTGCTTGCAGCTGTGGTTACAGTATTGGTGCTTCGCCTTTATTTTCTCCAGGTTATGAGCGGAGACCTTTTTGCGGAAAGGGCCCAAGAGAATATTGTGAGGACCAAATCCATCCCCGCGCCCAGGGGCAATATTTATGACCGAAACGGCAATTTGCTGGTCAAAAGCATCCCTTTTTTGGCGGTCGCTGTTGAGCCCCGGGCGGTGCTGGCCAGTGAAGAAAGCCTGCAGTTTTTAAGCCGCAACCTGGATCTGAACCAAGACGAACTTCAGGAAAAACTCCGCAAGGCCAATATATCCTATCTGGAGCGGATTGTTCTGCAGCAGGACATTGATGAAAAAACCATGGTTGTGTTTAAAGAAAATATGAGCAATCTGGCCGGTGTGGAACTGATAGAAATATACCTAAGGGAGTACAATTACGGTTTTTTGGCCGCCCATGTCCTGGGGTATACCGGAGAAATTGATGAAGAAACCCTGAGCTCAGAACAGTTTCGAGGCATCTATGAAGGAGGCGACCAGATTGGCATAAGCGGCATCGAACAGTCCTATGAAGAGATTCTTCGGGGCATAAAGGGCAGGGCTACCTATGAAGTGGACCCCCTGGGCAGACCGGTGGCCACTGTAGAAAAAATTGATTATATCCCTGGCAATGATCTCTATCTTACCCTGGACATTGAGCTGCAGGGCAGGGTTGAAGAGCTTTTATACCAGGCCATCCTGGAGGTCAGGGAGATGCCTGTGGAAACCGGCTCGCAGGAGACCTTCAATGTCCCCGGGGGCGCAGTGGTGGTGCTGGAAGCCCAAACCGGAGAAGTGATGGCCATGGCCAGTTATCCCACATTTAATCCGGAGGTATTTGTTGGCGGCGTGTCTTCCCAGGACTGGCAGTATTTAAATGATCCTGCGAATATGTGGCCCTTAAACAACCGTGCGGTGATGTCCTATCCCCCAGGTTCATCCTTTAAACTTGTACCCGCATATGCCGGGCTTCAGGAAGAGGTCATCGATGTAAATTCAAGAATCGGCTGTGCAGGAACCTGGTTTGGGCTGGGAAGGGATTTTCCCAAACACTGCTGGCGCGCAGGCGGGCACGGCGCCCAGAATGTATATGGGGGTTTGGCCCAATCCTGTAATGTGTTTTTCTATGAAGTGGGTTACCGTTTATTTAATAAAAACCAGAACGAGGAAGAGCTGCTGCAAAAGTATGCCCGGATGTTTGGTTTTGGCCAAAAAACAGACCTGGATCTTCCTTTTGAAGGCCCCGGTCTGGTGGGCGACAGGGCGTGGAAGCTGGATTATTTTAAAGACCAGGCCGAACTTAGCCTGTGGTATCCTGGCGATTCTGTAAATTTGGCCATCGGACAGGGTGATTTGCGGACCACCCCCCTGCAGATGGCCCAGGCCTATATGATGGTGGCCAACCGGGGAAGCTATACCACCCCCCATCTGGTCAGGGAAGTCAGGGACTTCAGCGGTGATCTGTTTTTGGAAGTAGAGGGCGAACAAAGGGAGATGGAGCTGATTGATAAATACCATTTGGAGGTCATTGAGCAGGGCCTCTATCAGGTGGTCACCAGCGGAACCGCTGCAGGCAGATTTCTGGGTTTTCCCCTGGACCGGATTCCGGTGGCCGGTAAGACGGGGACCGCAGAGTTTGTGGGGAGGCAAAACTTCGGCTGGTTTGCCAGCTATGCGCCTGTTGGCGATCCCCAATATGTGGTGGTGGCCATGCTTGAAGAGGCAGGGGGAGGTTCAGCTTCAGCAGCGCCCCTGGTCAGAAAGATTTATGATTATTTATATAATTTAGAGGCTTTTGATGATGATTGATTATTCGCCAAAGGTTATCCAAGAAGAAAACAAAAGGCATCTTCGGTTTGATTTTATCCTGTTTTTTGCCGTAATGGCCCTTTCTGGATTTGGTTTGCTCATCATTTATTCGGCGACCAGATTCAGCCTTCCCGGCGGGGTTACCGACCCGGCTTTTTTCTTAAAAAGGCAGGCCTATGCCTTTGCCGGCGGTATATTTTTGTTTGTGATTTTGCTGTTTGTTGATTACAAAAAGATTAAAAGATGGTGGATCCTGATCTTTGTATCCGGGGCCGCCTTGGCCTTCTCACCGCTTGTGTTCGGTTATGAAGTGCATTATACCAGGAGCTGGATAGACTTGGGGTTTACCACTGTACAGCCTTCAGAGATTGCCAAAATCTTTATGGTGGTGTCTGTGTCTGCGATTTTTTCCAAATGGAAAGGGGAAAAAGAAAACCAGGTGGGTTTTAAAAAGGTCGCCTTATCCCTGGCAGTGGCGGTTGTGTTTACCGGACTGGTTCTCCTGCAGAGTGATTTCGGTACATCCCTGGTATTCTTTATCACTTATTTGGGGCTGCTGTTTATATCCGGGGCAAACCTGCTCTATTTTCTGGGCATCCTGGGCGCTTCAACCGGACTGGTATTTTTGGGCATAAGGACCGGGATTATCATGGAATATCAGCTGGACCGCATACTGGTGGTGCTGCGGCCGGATATGCAGACAGGAGATATCGGTTACAACCTGAACCAATCAATGCTGGCCATTGGGTCAGGAGGGGTATGGGGCCAAGGATTATTTTTGGGCAGGCAGACCAATTTAAACTATGTCCCCGAGCATCAGACCGATTTTATATTCTCTGTAATTGGGGAGGAGCTGGGATTTATCGGTTGTTTTGTGGTTATTCTGGTCCTGGGAGTGGTCATCTGGCGATGCTTTTCCATTTCCTACCAGGCCACTGATCACTTCGGGTCCCTGATTGCCGCAGGGCTGGCATTTATTATCCTAACCCAGATGTTGATCAATATCGGCATGACCATAGGCATTATGCCCATTATCGGCATCCCCCTGCCTTTTTTAAGTTATGGGGGGACCAGCCTGCTGGCCCTGCTTATGGGCCTGGCTCTGGTAGAAAATGTGTATATGCGCAGGGAACTGAGGCCCTACCGCCAAATCGCTTATGAGGAATTTGAATAAGGTATGGATTATGTGAAACGCTCCGAACTTGACATGCTGCTGGAAGGAATCCAGAAGCCGGGCCGTTATATTGGAAATGAAACAGGCATAAAAAGCAAGAGCTTAACCCAGATAGAACAAAACAATATGGTGCTTGCCGCCCTGGCTTTTCCTGATGTTTATGAGATGGGCATGGCCAATCTGGGTATGCAGATCCTGTATGATACCATAAACAGGCGGCCGGATTTTCATGCTGAGCGGGTGTATGCTCCCTGGATGGACTTTGAACAGAGTCTAAAACAAAAGGGCTGCCATCTTTTTTCTCTTGAGAGCCGCATCCTTTTAAAAGATTTCCATTTTATTGGGTTTAGTTTGGCCCATGAGCTGCTGTACAGCAATATGCTGAATATGATCCATCTGGCCGGGCTGAAAGTAAGGGCAAACCAAAGGCAAGGTTTTCCCCTTATCGGTGCCGGGGGCCCAGCGGCAGCCAACCCTCAGCCGGTTTCTGCCTTTTTGGATTTTGTGGTTATTGGTGAGGCAGAAGAGCTGATCTTGGAAATCATGGCCCGCATCCAATCTTATCGGGCCAAGCATATGGACAAGCAGGATATGCTAACCGATCTGTCCAGGCTGGAAGGCATCTATGTTCCCGGCATGTACCGTTTCTACTATCATCGGTCAGGAAAAATCCAGCGCATCGAGCCCCAAAAACAGGTCAGAAAAAGGATTTTTGAAAATTTTAGCCAGAACAGCATGGTCCGGGACCCAGTGGTTCCCAATATCCATGTGGTCCATGATCGGCTGGCTGCAGAAATTATGCGGGGATGCCCCCGTCAGTGCAGGTTTTGCCAGGCTCGATGTATATACCATCCCTTAAGGGCAAGAAAAGAGAAAGATTTGGCCCAAGACATCATCTCCGGGCTCAAGTGTACCGGCTATGATGAGCTGAGCCTGCTTTCCCTTTCTACTGCCGACTACAAGGGGTTGGAAAACCTGATGGAACGGTTAAAGGATTATGTCATGGATCGGCGCATTTCCATTTCCCTTCCTTCTCTGCGAATGGAAAGCTTCAGTTCCGGTGTGGAGCAACTTTTGGGCAGCGGGCGTAAAACCGGTCTCACCTTTGCTCCTGAAGCAGGGAGCCGGCGGATGCGGAAAATCATTGGAAAAGATATGACCCAGGAAACGCTTATCCGCTGCATCCGCTCGGCCTTTTCCAAAGGCTGGGAAAAAATCAAGCTGTACTTTATGATTGGTTTTCCCTTTGAAGAGGACGCCGATATTTTGGCAATTGCTGCATTGATCCAAGATGTTGTTCATGCAGCAAAAGCGGTCTTGCCTGCCAAACGGTTCAGGAGGCTCAAAATAGGGGTTTCTGTCAATGCCATGGTCCCCAAACCCCATACCCCGTTCCAATGGGCGGCCCAGGACAGCCCCCAAGTTTTGGAAAGAAAGTTTTCCATGATTGTAAAAAATGTTCCCAAAAGGGCAGTGAAGCTCAATTGGACCGATCCCCAAAAAAGCAGGCTGGAAGCAGCACTGGCCCGTGGGGATGCCAGGCTTTGTGATGTTGTGGAGCAGGCTTGGAGAAATGGGGCCAGATTTGACAACTGGACCGATTTATTTGATCTGGATGCCTGGATGAAAGCATTTGCGGAGCTGGAATTGCCCGTTGATTTTTATGCCAACCGCATATATGAACAGGACGAAATACTGCCCTGGGATATGATTCATATGGGCATCGAAAAAAAGGTTTTATTAAAGCAGTATCAAAAAGCACAACAGTATGCCGCAGAAGAAAATTCGGTTTAAATTTACAAAAACGGGGGTATTGCAATACCTTTCCCACCTGGATATTGCCAGGATGATGCTTCGCGCTTTGGCCCGGGCAGATATACGGGCGGCATACAGCCAGGGTTTTAATCCCAAGCCAAAAGTGAATTTCAGCAATCCCACGCCCCTGGGCGTAGAAAGCTTTGCTGAGTACGCCGATATTCTGTTGGCTGAACATCTGGGTGCCCAAGATTTTCAATATAAGCTAAACAGGCAGCTGCAAAAGGCCATGCAGGTGGCGGAAGCTAAAACAGTACCGGGAAAATGCAAGAGCTTGATGGCCGATATCGCCCTGGTGGCATACCGCTTTAAGTTGAGCAATCTTAAGAATATGGATAGAAAGGCGGATATGCAAAACTGGCTGGAAGACAAAAAAGAGCTTCAAAATACCATTTACCGTATGGCTTTTTACCCATTAGACCAAAATTTGTGCTTATTAAAATTATATGGTTATGCTAAAATCTTAAAAAACCAGAACAATGGAATATTTAAATATAATGTTTTTTATGATTATATGAAAGATATGGCGCAAGAATACAGTATAAAAATTGAATCCAGGGCAAAGGAGGAGATGTTTGTTTTAAGAGAAAACAAACCCAAAACACCCCTGGAAGTTATTTAAGTAAGGAGTTTGATTAGGACATTGAAAAAAGAAATGTTAGTAAGTTCGGACAAGAATGAGACCAGGGTAGCCATTCTTGAATCGGGGCAGGTGGTGCAATTATATTTTGACCGTAAGGCAAAAAAGTCCCTGGTAGGCAATATTTATATGGGGAAGGTAAAAAATGTTCTTCCCAGCCTGGATGCCGCTTTCGTTGATATTGGCGTAGACAGGAATGCTTTCCTGTACATCAATGAAATCGACATGGATATGGATATTGATGACCGGGAGGTCAAACCAAAAAAAATTCAGCATGTGCTTAAGCCCAAACAGATGATTTTGGTTCAGGTGACCAAAGACCCTATGAAGAGCAAAGGTGCCAGGCTTACCACTTATATATCGCTTCCCGGCAGGTATATGGTGCTGGCCCCCTTCAATGATGGGGTGGGGGTGTCCCGAAAAATTTCCGGGGACAGAAGGGATCAGCTCAGGGAGATCGCCCAGGAAATCAAACCCAAAGCGTTTGGCCTTATTGTGCGGACTGCAGCCAAGGATGCCAACAAGCATCAGCTAAAAAAAGACTTAAAAGCCCTGTTAAAGACTTGGGGGCAGATTGAAAGGAAGGCTTCCAGGACCAATAAGCCTTCACTTGTATCTGAAGAACAGTCTATGGTGGTCAAGCTGTTAAGGGATACATTTAGTGAAGATTTTACCACCATTGTTGTGGATAAAAAGCCTACCAAGCGGGAAGTTCATAATTACTTAAAAAAGATCGGTTCCAAATTCAATAATGTAAAGGTGCACCACGGCCCTGATGAATTATTTGAATCTTTTAATGTAAATGAGGCTATAGAAAGTGCATTGGACAGGAAGGTATGGCTTAAATCAGGTGGCTTTATTGTGATTGATTACGGAGAAGGCCTTACCTCCATTGATGTCAATACCGGAAAATATACGTCTGGGAAGAATTCTTCTCAAACCATACTTAGAACCAATCTGGAGGCTGCCGAAGCCATCAGTTCCCAGTTGAGGCTGCGGGATATCGGGGGCATTATTGTGATTGATTTTATCGATATGGTCAGCGAGAAAGACAGGCGCAAAGTGCTTTCCAGATTTAACCGCTGCCTTGAAATGGACCGGACCCGGAATGAGGTACTGGACTTTTCCAAGTTTGGTCTGGTGCAAATGACCCGAAAAAATGTATCGGACGGCATACTGGGCACCATGTGCAAGGTCTGCCCCCAATGCAATGGCATCGGATATGTCAAATCTGAAGAAACCATCATGCTGGAAACCGAGAGAAAGATCAGAAGGCTGGCCAAAGAAAGCAAGTCCAAGGCTTTCCTGGTGAAGCTCAATCCCACCATTGCTGCCCTGATTATCGGCCAGGGCGGAAAGAATCTCAAGCATCTGGAAAGGACCACCAAAAAATATATCGCCATACATGGAGACGACAGTCTGTCCATGGATGCTTTCATACTGGAGGCTGAAGGTTCCAAAGAAGAGATCAAAAAAGCGGCCAAACCGTTTCATATAGGCGATGTTTTGGACCTTGTGGTCGAAGAGCCCTATATGCATAATCGAAATGATGCTCTTTCCAGGGTAGAGGGTTATGTGGTGCAGATTATCGGGGGTAAGAAATATATGGGCAAACGGGTAAAAGTGGAGATCAAGTCAATATCAAAAACCAGTGCCGTAGCCAGTATTGTCAAGTAATGGTTTGGTTGACCTCCGCAGAATTTATATCATCTGTGGCACGTTTTTTAGGATAGGAAAAAATTTTGGGCAATGGCGCCCTTTTATATGCAATGAAGCATCTTTGTTAAACCATTCTGGTTTCAATAGGGGTGCTTTTGCTTTTTTTAGGCAAAAATTTTAAAGGAGCAATGATGCAGGGAGAAAAAAATATTTGGTTGATGACCCAGAAACGGGTAGAAAAGACCATGGAGATGTTGGGCCTAAAACCAGGCTTAAAAGAATACCTAAGGGAACCGAGGCGGGTGGTGGAAGTATCGCTCAGAGTGCAGATGGACAATGGGGAGATTGATGTGTTTAAGGGATACCGGGTTCAGCATAATTCTGACAGGGGCCCTACCAAGGGCGGTTTGCGGTTCAGTTCCACAGTGACCGTAGATGATGTAAAAGCTTTGGCCATGCTCATGACCTTGAAGACCGCAGTGGTGGGCGTGCCTTTCGGCGGTGCCAAAGGCGGGGTGACCGTCAATCCCAAAAAACTTTCATTAAGGGAGCTGGAAGCGCTGTCCAGGCAGTTTATTTTGGAGCTATCACCCAATATAGGCATTGATACCGACATTCCTGCGCCGGATGTGGGCACCAACCCCCAGATTATGGCCTGGATGACCGATGCCTATAGTGTGCAGCAGGGCCATTTTGTTCCGGGTATTGTTACTGGCAAACCGGTAGAGTTGGGGGGATCCCAGGGAAGAGACGAGGCCACTTCGGCAGGGGTGGTTTCCACCATTATTTCTGCCCTCAAGGAGATGAACATGGACAATATTGAGCCCAGGGTAGCCATACAGGGTTTCGGCAATGCCGGTTTCCACTGTGCCCGCATACTGCATGATATGGGCTTTAAAATTATTGCGGTCAGCGATACCGGAGGGGGCATCTATAATCCCCAGGGCATTCATCCTCAGCAGGTGCTGGAACATAAAAACACCAGCAGCTCGGTTTGCAACTTTTCCGGCTGTGAGCCCATTGACAGCAGGCAGCTGATGGAGATTGACTGCGATATACTGATACCGGCAGCTTTGGAGAACCAGATCGATGAAGATAATGCGCCCCATGTAAAAGCGCGGATTATCGCAGAAGCAGCCAATGCGCCGGTGACCCCTGAAGCCGATGAAATTCTAGATGACCGGGGCATATTGGTGATACCTGATCTTTTATGTAATGCCGGCGGGGTGACGGTTTCCTATTTTGAATGGGTGCAGAACTGCCAGTCCTATTACTGGACATACAGGGAAGTCAGCTCAAAGCTAAAAAAAATCATGGAGCGGTCATTTAGCGAGGTCTATGCCATTGCTGGGGAGCGTAAAGTCAATATGCGGACTGCGGCAACCCTGCTGGCGGTAAAAAGGGTGGCAGATGCGGTTAGCCTCAAAACCACCCGTTCCCATTGTTATCTGGATCAGAAATAAGGCGGCCCTTTTTTCAAAGCTGCGGTTATGCAATCATGGAAGCCAAGGTATAAGCATGAAAGGAAGCAATATGGAGATTGTTTTTGTGGATTCAGATACCATCTCTCTAAATGGAGATGTAAATTTTGAGGCCATACAGCAACGTGGAAACCTAACCAACCTCAGCTTGCGCCAGGATGAAATAAAACTTTGCCCGGACTGCGAGGTGCTGATTACCAATAAGCTGCCCATAGGCAAACAGGCCATGTCCCAAATAGGCAGTCTCAAGCTTATCTGTGTCATAGCCACCGGCTACAATAATGTGGATCTGGAAGCGGCCCGCCGGTACCGGAAAACGGTGGTCAATGTCCCCGGATATGCAAAGGACTCAGTGTGCCAGCACACTTTTGCCCTGATTCTGAATCTGGCCACCAAGTCTCATATATATGACCGGGATGTCAAGAAGGGGCAGTGGCAGAGGTCATCGAGATTTAATCTTTTAACCTATCCCAGTTTTGAACTCAAGGGCAAGACCATGGGTATTATCGGTTTTGGGACCATAGGCAGGGCTGTGGCCAGCATAGCCCAATGTTTTGGGATGCATGTCCTGGCTTATGATATAGCAGATATTTCTAAAACCGGTTATACCAGACAACCATTGGACAGTCTGCTAAAGCATTCCGATATTGTATCCATCCATTGCCCGCTTACAGAGCAAACCAAAAATATGATTGCCAAAGACCAACTACTGGCCATGAAAAAATCAGCGATACTCATCAATACTGCCCGGGGCCCCATTGTCAATGAGGAGGACCTGGCCTGGGCGCTTCAAAAAGGACGAATAGCCGGCGCGGGCATCGATGTGTTAAGCCAGGAACCGCCCAGCAAGCACAATCCCCTGCTGGCGGGTGTAAAAAACCTGCTTATAACCCCGCATAGCGCCTGGTCTACCATCGAAGCAAGGCAGAGGCTTATCGATATTACCGCCAAAAACATTGCTGCCTTCCAAGAAGGCCAACCCATCAATACGGTTAGCTAACCCTTTTTCCCCGAACCAATCACGCCTTGACCAAAAAGAAAGAAAAATTTGCCCTTTATCATTTACATAAATGAATAAATGTATTATTATGTAAATAAATAAAGGAGTGATGGCGTGAAAAGCAGATTGAATTTGGTGATAAGGCAAAAAATATTTGGTGTCCTTTTTATCGCAGCAGCTGTGCTGCTGGGGGTGCTGATGTTTTATTACATCCATGCAATTAAGTCCGATACAACAGAGAACCGACACATGCAGCAGCTGGTGATTGCCAGCAGGGATATCGATGCGGGGATGGTGCTGGAAAAAGATATGCTTGAAGCCCAGCACGTCCCCCAAGCAGTATTCAGTGACAGGGCCATAAAAGATGCTGAAGAGATTATTGGAAAGGAAGTCAGCCGCCACATACATAAAGGCGAGATTATTTATGCGGAACATGTTGCTGGATACCAAGAGCGAAGTTTTTCCGGACTTTCTTCCCATATTCCCCGGGGAATGCGTGCAGTAACCATGCCAGTCACTTTTTATGGCAGCGAAGGGCTGCTTCAAGTGGGGGAATCAGTAGATCTTATTTCCACCTATTACAGCCAGGAACATGGGGATATGGTCGCCATTACCATTCTGGAGCAAAAAGAGGTCATCCTGATTGGGACCAGAAGCGAGGATCACCAGCAGGCAGGGCTTTTAGCTGCAGAAGGCATCAGAAACGAAGCGGTGAGCCAGAATCTATTAACCGTAACCCTGTACCTTTCACCCGCTGAAGCAGAAACAGTATTTCAGGCTGCCCAGCGGGGGATTATCAATATTGCCATATGCCCTTATAGGCCATTTAACTACTAGAAAGGATTATGTGATGAGCGGTAAAATTATTGTATTTTGCGGAGCAAAAGGGGGCTGCGGGTGCAGTTTTTTATGCTACAGTATTGCCTCTTTTCTGGCCTTGAACAAGGAAGAAAACATCCTATTGCTGGATCTTCACGCCGGGTCCTGTGCCAGCAGGGCTGTATTTGATCTTTTGGAAAAAGAAACCAAGGATTTGGGGGATATCAACAAGAAAGGCCAGGATATCGATTTGACCCTGTTAAGAAATCTGGTGATTGATACGGAATCCAGCCTAAACCTTATACTGCCGCCACTGGCCAAACAAAGCAATTACCTAAACAAGCTGGACCTTGCCAATTTTTTGGATCAGGTATGCCGGCATTTCGATATTATATTGATCGATTTGCCATCATTTTTGTTTTATGACCTTAGCATGGACCTGTTAAAGGAGCTGGAAAGAATGGTCATCGTTTCCAGCTCCAACCTGGTTTCGGTAAGCAATGTAAACCTTCTTTTATCCAGGCTGGATGGTGACCAGGTAAACTTGCAAAGAGATCTGATCATCAATAAATACAACCTAAGGCCTTCTATGTCCCCCTCTATGATTAACAGTTATATCAGTCATCCCGTAAAGGCTTTTGTGCCCTATGATCGGGACATAGATTTCTTATTCCTTCATAAGGGCCCGGCCGCTATCTTTCAATATAATCTCAGAATCACCAGCATTATTGCCAGTTTTTCAAACGCCTTATATGAGGAAATTGGTTATGTATAAGCAGCTGTTAAAAGACATAGATTTTAAAAAAATTGGAAAATTGGAGCCATCCCAGCGCCTGGAAACCCTGGGCCGAAGAATGAGGGAAATTGTAAAACGGGATAAGCTGATTATCACCGAAAAGGAGATCATGCAGCTGACGCAGGAAATCTATGAAGACTGTTTTGAGTTTGGCCCCATAAGCGGTCTGGTCCAAGACCCTTCGGTAACCGAAATTATGGTCAACGGCCATAGGCAGATTTATGTTGAAAAGGACGGACGTATTCAAAAAACCCGTATTGGGTTCAGGGATCTGGAACACTTGAAAAATATCATTGATAAGATCTTGGGGCCGCTGGGTTTGCGGGTGGATGAAAGCGAGCCTATGGTGGATGCCAGGCTCAAAGACGGTTCCAGGATCAATGTGGTGCTTTCTCCCATATCTGTAGCGCCTATGGTGGTTACCATCAGAAAATTTAACCAAAATATCATGGATATCAAAGACCTGATGGACTTGGGTATGATGGAAAAGCGCACTGCAGATTTTTTAATGCAGTGTGTAAAAAATAAAATGAATATGGTGGTATCCGGGGGCACTTCTACCGGCAAAACCACCCTGCTCAATGTATTATCGAATTTTATACCCCGCACAGAAAGACTGATAACCATCGAAGATACCCTGGAGCTTAAACTCAACCTTCCCCATGTGGTCAGGCTGGAGTCCAGGCCCCCCAATATTGAAGGAAGCGGTGCGGTGAGCATCAGGAAACTGGTCAAAAATGCCTTGCGTATGCGGCCGGACCGGATCATTGTTGGAGAGATCAGGGGCATTGAAGCCATCGATGTACTGCAGGCTATGAATACAGGACACAGCGGATCCTTGTCTACGGTACATGCCAATTCCCCTGAAGATGTGGTATCCAGATTGGAAACACTCCTGCTTATTAATAATCGGAATCTGACTCCGGATGCTGTAAAAAGGATATTGGCCTCCTCGCTGGACCTCATCATACACCTGAAAAAAACAAAACATAAGAAAATCATACAGAATATCAGCAGGCTTTCTTTGGCTGGTGACCGGGACCGGATTCAGATTACCGATGTTTGTAATCATGAGAAAAATTGTAAACCTTTTGAAACCAAGGAGCGGCTATGACCTTTTTATCCCTTTACCGTGATCCCATCATTGTTGCTGTGATGGCGGTTATGTTGGCAGCCTGCCTTTTCTTTGCTCTGAGAAATCTAAAATGGCATAGCATAAGGCAGGTTCACTCCAAAAGGGGTTTATTGCCTCTGAATCTGATGGTTGTAGCAGGGTATTACGCAAGACATAAAAAAATATTTATGGTGTGCACCATGGCTGGCCTGGGTTTGGTATTTTACCTCATATTTAAAAATATTGTTTTTTCCGCCATCCTGGGGATTTGCGCAGCAGCGGTTATAGATGAACTGGTTACCGGGATTGATAAAAAGAATCATGTAAAACTGCATATGCAGCTCATTGGTTTTATCAGCCATATGACTTTAATGTTAAAAGCAGGAAAGACCGTAAGGCAGGTATTTAAAAGCGCACTTGTTTGGACCAAAAATCCATTAAAAGACCGCTTGGAGATGGCAGTCAATGAACTCGAATCAGGGATCTCTTTTCACGAGGCAATGGATAATTTTTCCAACAGATGCGCCAGCAGGGAGGTCAAGTTATTGGCCAGCGCATTGAAGATCAACCACCAGATAGGAGGAGACCTCATCTTTGTCCTGGAAAAAATTATGGAATCTTTAAGGCACAGTTTGGAATCCAAGTCCAAAGCAAAAACGCTGACCCTGCAAAGCCAGTATTCGGCAACCATCATATCATTTTTCCCAATTGCTGCCTTGGTGGTGCTGTATTTCCTGATGACTGACAGGGTTGCTGCATTCTTTTCCAGCAGATTTGCCAATGTCATACTCATAGCAGGGGGCTTTTTGGAAATAACCGGGATCATGGTTATGAAAAAGATTTTGGGGGCAGGCCGATGACCTGGATGTTGATGATACTCTATTTTTTCATGTGTTTGTTTTTGGGCCTGGCCCTGTTTGGGAAAAAAAGTGCCCAACAAAGGACTTCACGGGGCAGGAAAACATGCCTGCATGCGGTCCACCATCTCATGGCCAAGGTAGGGAAGTATCATTATAAAAAATTTGCCCCAAAAGGAAAGGTTTTTCCTTTTCCAGTGGAAAAGATGGGCTGGGAAGCATTCTATGGCTATAAAATATGCTGTGCGCTTCTTCTTGCGGTTGCTGCTCTGATCATTTCCCAGACATTTGTTTCCGGTCTGCTGTTTGGGGCTGGCGGGCTGGCCCTGGGGTTTTGGATACCTGATTTTATTATGAAAATAGAAACAAACAAAAGAAACCGCACCATTATTGCCGACCTCCCTTATATTTTGGATTTGCTGTATATATCCACCCTTTCCGGCCAGAATATTTATAGGTCTATGGAGATCCTGGTGCAAAACTATGACGGAGAAGTTTGCCGGCAGTTTGAGAAAATTATAGAAAATATTGCATTTGGCAGAGGCATAGATGCCGCTTACCAGGACTTGTACCAGAAGCCAAATCCCGACCAGTTTAAAGATATCTTAAATCTACTCCAGATTACTGAAAACTGCGGGGCCAATATTGCAGAAATCCTAAAGCAGAAGTCAGGACAGCTAAAATTTGAAATTTCCCAGGAAATAGAAAGAAAATCAAGAAAAGTATCGCTTATGATACTGACCCCCCTTGCATTCCTTATTCTGCCTTCATTTGTCTTATTGGTGGGGGGTCCGCTGATTTTTACCATCGGCGGAGATTTCTTTATTTTTTAAGTATGAAAGGAGGTGAGCCGAGTTGAAAAATAAATCAAGAAAGGAGGTGAGAATGAAGAAAAGAATCAAGCTATTATGTCAAAAAGGTCAATCAACATTGGAGTATGCCATGGTCATGGTCATTGCAGGCATCATCAGTGCCATATTGGTATCCGTGGGCAAACCCATGCTGGTTGACATCATATCCAATGTATTTGGAAAAATATCAGAGATGATATAGGAGAAGGGAGACAACCAATATGGACAATCAAACCATCAAAGGACAGGCAACACTGGAATTTGCCTTCATGCTGCCTGTTATCATCGCTTTTATATTGGTTGTCTCCCAGCTGGGCCATATGGTCTACGTGCAGAATATACTAGAGCAGGCCAGCAGGGAATCGGCAAGGATTGCAGCCACCACTGCCGATACCCAAAGAGCA
>PWYO01000141.1 GCA_003567835.1 Actinomycetota bacterium
CTGCAGTCCATGCAAGAAACATTAAAAGAAGCAGGGGTTTCTGTTGTTGCCGGAGATACCAAAGTGGTGGAGAAAGCAAGCGCAGACAAGGTATTTATCAATACAGCCGGCATTGGCAGCATCCGGGAAGGCCTGGACATATCTCCCCGCAATATAAAACAAGGGGACCAGATTATCATAAACGGCCCAGTTGGGGACCACGAAGCGGCCATCTTAAGCCACCGCAAAGAATTTAATTTTCGTTCAAAAGTTATAAGTGATTGCGCCCCCTTAAATCACCTGGTATCCTGTATGCTGCATGCCTCAACAGAGATTCATGCCTTAAGGGATGCCACCAGAGGCGGCCTGGCCACCGTCCTTTTGGAGATTGCCCAGCAATCAGGACACAGAATAGACATTTTTGAAAAAGAAGTTCCTGTCAATGATGGTGTTTTGGGAATATGTAATTTTTTGGGCCTGGATCCGATGTATATGGCCAATGAAGGGAAAATGATTGCGTTTGTCCCCCAATCCAGTGCCTTGAAAGTATTAAAGGCAATGAAGGATAGCCCATATGCAAAACAAGCCCAAATCATTGGAGAGGTGGGAAAAAAAGGCAGTCCAATCGTGGTTCTAAACACAAAGATCGGTACCGCAAGGATGTTAGAATTGCAATTTGGAGAACAGCTGCCTAGAATATGCTGACCTGGTTTATAGGCTAGGCCCAAGGGTCCTAAAATTACGTTATCTTATTATACGAGGAGAAGCAATGAAAAAAATTATACCTTTAATGCTGCTGGGTGTGGTTTTGTTATTGATGTTTCATGTATTCAGTTGTGCCCAAAAACCAATGGCTGACATTGGAGAGACCGAAGTTAATATTGGCTCTTTGAGAGGCCCAACAACCATAGGTATGATCAAAATGCATCACCAAAAACCATTTTTGGGGGAAAATGTTCAGTCCAGTTACCAGATTGTCCAAAGCCCGGATCTGATGGTGTCCAAGATCTTGTCAGGTGAAATCGATATTGCTGCTTTGCCCACCAATATTGCAGTCCAATTATATAATAGAGGTGTTGCATACAGGTTTGTATCGGTCATAGGTTACAATGTGCTCTATCTTCTTTACCACGATAATGAAATAACATCATGGCAGGATATGATCAATAAAAACATCAGTGTTCCTGCCAGAGGGACCACGCCCGATGTGGTTCTAAGGTATATATTAGAGCAATACGATCTCCAGCCAGATACCAATGTCTCTCTTGATTATACCGCAAATCAAATAGAGATATCACAACTGATGATTGCGGGCGATTTAAATATTGCCATACTTCCTGAGCCATTTGTTACATTGGTCTTAAATCAGAATGATCAAGCAGGCATTGCCATGGATATAGGCAGCGAATGGGAAAAGATACAAGATGGCATGCCGCTTCCCATGTCCTGCTTGGTGGCCAGCAAAAGCTTTTTGACCGATCATCCTGAAGTCATGGCTGTTTTTTTGGAAGAGTATGAACAATCTATAGACTGGGTGAACCACCAACCGCAGGAGGCTGCACAGTTGATTGAACAATTTGATTTGGGTATGGATGCGGCAACAGCTGAGCAGGCCATACCAAGGTGCAATATCCAACTGACCCCATCTCAAGAGGCTAAAGAAATTGTGAACAGCTACATACAAGTTTTATTAGATTTTTCACCCGAAGATGTAGGAGGCAATATTCCTGATGAGGACTTCTACTACTAGGTCTGAAAAGTATTATATACTTATATCCCTCATCCTGCTGCTGGCATTATGGAAGATTATTTCTTTGATCATTGATGCAGATATTATTTTACCTTCGCCAGAAAATACATTTATAAGCTTCTATAATCTGGTTATCACCAGAGATTTTTCTCGAATTCTGTTGTTTTCCCTCATAAGAGGCTTTCTGGGGTTTATGATATCCTTCTTTCTGGGAATTACTTTTGGTTTTTTATCTGGTACCAATAAATATTTTGGTAAATTATTTGAACCTTTTTTAATCATCATTCGCTCTACACCCATCATGTCCATTATTCTTATAGCACTTATCTGGTTTAGAGCAACCAATGTGCCTGTATTTGCCAGCTTTTTGGTTTCTTTCCCCATCATATGCATGAATGTGACTGAAGGTATAAAAAACATTGATGTCAATCTTATCCAGATGGCCCAGGTCTATAATATAAACAAAATCAGGGTGTTTAAAGAAATCTACTTTCCATCCATATTACCGTTTTTACTGGCAGGCATATCTACTGCAGCTGGAATTGGATGGAAAGCGGTCATCGCTGCCGAAGTGCTTAGCCAGCCTGAATATGCTCTGGGTACCAGTATGCAGGTCTCAAGAATTTATTTGGACACCGAAAGTGTATTTGCCTGGACGATTATTGCAATATTAATAAGCTTTTTGTCAGAAAGAGTTATAAGAAAATTTGAGAAAAGCATCGTGAAGTGGAAGGGATAAGATGGCGTTACGAATTAAAAACCTAAAAAAAAGCTTCCATGGACTGACTATTTTTGAAAATTTTGACATAGAAATCAATGAAAAGGAGATCAATTGTATACTAGGGCCATCCGGTGTGGGCAAGACTACCCTGCTCAATATTTTAAGCGGGATTATCGATGCTGACAAAGGCCAACTGTCCGATTTAAAGGAAAAAACAATTTCCTATATTTTTCAAGAGCCCAGGCTGCTGGCCTGGAAAACAGTTTACGGCAATATTAGTTTTGTCTTAAAAAATCTTTATAATAGACAAGAAATAGAGAATATCACCAATAAGTATATCAGTATAGTCGGCCTTAAAAATTTTAAAGATTATTATCCTGATAAGCTGAGCGGAGGGATGAAACAGAGGGTGTCAATTGCCAGGGCCTTTGCATACCCTTCCGATATACTGATTATGGACGAACCCTTTAAGAGTCTTGATTTTAAGTTGAAAAAATCATTGATCGTATCTTTTGTAAAATTGTGGGAAATAGATAAACGGACCGTTATGTTTGTCACTCATGATGTTGAAGAAGCAGCACTGTTGGGTAATGTGATTTATATTCTTAAGGACAGCCAGCCTACCGAAATTGAAAAAGTGGTTCATATAAATGCCAGACAGATAGATCGAATCTTAAATCCTCAGAAAACGGCCAAAACCAAAAAAACCTTATTAAAGTATTTGAAATAAGTTTATGGTTTCACGCCTGCTAGTTTTTTTACAGCTGATATGATCTCAGGAATTCTCTTTTCTATCTCCGGTGAAAGACCATCGCAATAATCTATTTTTTTGGGTTTTACCCCTAAAATGGTCAATTTTTCACTAAGTCCAAGTGCCCGGACAAGATCCAAGACCTGGTTTAGGTCAAAATCATGTAAGGAATAGCTGTTGATTTTATGGCTGATGCATTCCTTTAAATCATCTGGTCTGATGGTGATCAACTCCCCCACCTCTTGTCCCCCGTTTACGGCATCGATGAGTATTACCGCATGAGAATTTTGTAGAATCGGTATTAGATCTACACCGGATGTACCTCCATCAATAAGCTCTATGTTTTTTAAGCTTGAAAGCTTCTGAAGTTCTTCTATAACCCGGATTCCTACCCCGTCATCACCCATAAATTTATTGCCAAATCCCACGATTTTTATTGGTCCAGGTCCAGATCTGTTGGCAATATCTTTATGCATAAACA
Source organism: Actinomycetota bacterium (assembly GCA_003567835.1). Taxonomy (GTDB): domain Bacteria; phylum Actinomycetota; class Humimicrobiia; order Humimicrobiales; family Humimicrobiaceae; genus Halolacustris; species Halolacustris primus. The sequence goes on from PWYO01000141.1 coordinate 3,683, forward strand.
AAAACCAACTTTATATTCCTGCTTATTATCGGTTCACCAGTTTAATATTAAGAAAATGCGTAGAACAGGATATACATGGATCATAAGCCCTGATCATCATCTCGCAGGAAAGCCTTATTTCGTCTTCAGACTGGTCTATAATATCGGGAACAAGTGCCTGCATATCCCTTTCAATATTGCCGTAATTCATATTTGTAGGGATAATAAGATTTGATTTTTCCACTTTTCCTTCAGCATTATACGTATAATCATGGATCAATAGGCCCCTTGGCGCTTCGACAGCCCCTACTCCTCTCCCTGCTTGCGGCTCAAAATCAACCATTTTTTTGCTGTCATCCATGCCTTCCTCCAGCAGTTCGTCAATAAGTTTAATGCTGTCATCAACGCTGTGCACAATCTCTACAAATTGGGCAATATTGTTCATGAATGTATTATAGCAAGGTGCTTTTAGGCCTAACTCTTCGGCATATGCTTTGGCATTATCGCTTAACTGATCATAGTTATTATTGAACCTGGAAAGGGCCCCTACCATGAAAGCATCCCTATTGGCCCAACAATGTTTTCCGGTAGAATGCTTGACAACCTTTTCCTTTATTTTATTTAAATAGTCTTGCGGGCCGATCTCCCATCCATCTGTGGATTTGATGTTTCCATCATAATGTGCATAATCCTCTGAATCAGATAAAGAGATGTATTCAGTTTCTCGTTCAAAATCGGGCAGTTTTAGCGTTTTTAATAAAGCCCTTGAGATTTCCAGGTCCTTATAAGCCCCGTTTAGCATCTCTTTCATTTGAAGCATTTCTTCGACAGTAGGCAACTTGGTAAAACCGCCCACAACCGTCCTGATCGGATGAACAGCCCTGCCGCCAATCATTCTTACCATATCATTGGCCATTTTCTTAACCCTTAGGGCAATATCGACCACTTCAGGATGGGTTTTTACAAGAGGCACCACGCTGCCTACCCCTAAGAAATCAGGAGCTGCCAGAAAATATACATGCAGCGCATTACTCTGGACAATTTCGTGATGAAAAATCAATTTTCTCAGCTTGACAATAAAATCACTAGGCACAATACCCATGGCTGCCTCAGTAGCCTTAATAGAGGCATAGGTATGTGCAACGGAACAAATCCCGCAAATCCTGGAAGTAATATGGGATGGTTCATCCCAGTTTCTTCCCACAAGCATAGCTTCAAAAAATCTTGGTGATTCCGGAATTCTAAATATGAGTTTTTCGATTTTCTTATCTCTTATATTAAGCACAAGATCCCCATGACCTTCTACTCTGGAAACTGGTGAAACTTCTATATTTATTTTATCTGCCATTACAGATTACCTCCAATTCTAGGTTTGCTCAATTGTTTTACCTTTGCAGGCATTGTATAGATTAAACTGTTCCATAATGTCTTTAACGCTAAGACCATGTTCAGCAAGCAGGTCCTTTTGCGCATTTACATTAGGATCATCTATGACCCCCCGGCAAGCCTCACAACCGCTGACGCTGTTTGGGCACCTTGAGTTGCAGCCGGCTCTTGATATGGGCCCAAGGCAGGTCTTGCCCAGTTCATAAACACATGTATTTCCATTTCTCTTACATTCAATACACACAGGATAATTGGGTATTTCCGGGTTACGACCGACCAATAATGAACGGACCACATCCACAATCTCTAACCTGTTAGGCGGGCAGCCTCGAACATAATGGTCTACTTGAATGTATGCATCTACCGGTTTTACATCTATGGTGTCTATCCATTCTTTTTTATCTCCATAGACCAATGCATTGGCTTTCTCGGTACCATAAAGGTTTTTAAGGCAGTTTAGTCCACCGTTTACAGCACAAGAACCTACAGCTACAACAATTTTTGCAATGCTCCCAATTTTTTCAATCCTTTCGACATCATGTTCGGTGGTGATCGAACCTTCGATGAGCGCAACTTCATAATCATCAGAAAATTCTGTTATGGCTTCAGTAAAATGAACGATGTCAACGGCATTTATCAAATCCAATAATTGATCTTCAAGGTTGAGGATCTCCAATTGGCATCCACCGCAGCCAGTAATGCCGAATATCCCAACTTTTGGTTTACCCATTTATATAGCCTCCTTTAAGTTTCTAATTTCCCACAAGCTAAATACTGGCCCGTCTACACAGACAAGCTTATTTCCAATATGGCAATGATTGCATTTCCCTACACCACATTCCATTCTTCTTTCCAAAGAAAGAAAAATATTTTCAGGTTTAAAAGATTTATCCTCTAATTCTAAAATGACAAACTTGTACATAATGGGCGGTCCGCAAACCACGATAAAAGTATCTTCTGGGGAATAATCCAAATCCGGTATGAGATTGGTGCAGACACCAACATGCTCGTCCCATTGGTCATCAGGATTGTCTACAGTAAGCTTGATGTCTATATCATTGCTTTTTTTCAACTCTTCAATCTCTTGCTTGTATAAAATATTGTTGGGGTCGATACATCCATAGATTAAAGTAAAATCATTGTAGCTAGATCGGTCCTCCAGTATGACTTTTAACAATGACCGGACTGGCGCCATTCCGATACCGCCGGCAACAATGACCACGTTTTTTCCCTGCATCTTTTCATAGGGAAAATATCCTTTTCCGTAAGGACCTCTAATTCCCACCTTGGCCCCAGGTTCCATATTATGCAAAGCATTGGAAACATTTCCAATTTTTCTTACGCATAATTCAAAATTTTCCTTGTTATTGGGGGAAGAAGGTATGGAAAAAGGAGCCTCACCCAAACCAAAGACGGTCAATTCTACAAATTGTCCGGGCTCAAAAGAAAATTCTTTCCTTTTATGTACATCATCCAGCTCAATGGTGAATTGTTTTTCGGTTGGAGTCAGTTCTTTGACTTGTGTAATTGTAGCTAAATCCGGAGTATAAATTGTTTTCTTTGTTTCTTTTTTTTCAGCATTTAAAACCATTTATACGTTCACCTCTTTCTTGATTGCATTTATATCTTCAGCAATATTAATCTTAGCCAGACAAGCTTCAATGCATCGACCACAACCTACACAAGAATTTTTGCCATATTTTTCCTTATAGGTTATCAGCTTGCATCTGTATCTTTGTTTCAGCCTGTTTTCTTTGCTGGGCCTAAAATTGTGTTCACCTGCCACTAATCCATATTCAGGAATCATACAGGAATCCCACTCTCTCATTTTTTGACCTGTCTTTAGGTCAAGATTGATATCATCTTTTACATTAAAGCAAAAACAGGTGGGGCAGACTAAATTGCATGAACCGCAGCTATAGCATTTTTCCGCCAACTCTTCCCATACACCTTTTTTGTCGTAGATGTTTTCAAAATTATCAAGAAAATTCTTCATATTAATTTCTAGCTTGAACTTTTTACGGTAAACATTCATGTATTTGTTAAAATCTTTTAGGTCATTTTCCTCAATATCCTTTATATGGGCAAACCTGTCTAAAAGTGCATTGCCTTTTGCTGTGGCTATTCTGACAAAAAATCGGTCCCCCAGGTCAGTAAAATAAAGGTCAAAGCCTTCGATAACATATTCAGAATCCATATAATGTGCAAAATTGGTTTCTGTAGGTTCGGTGTCGATTCCGATTACAGTCAATGCCTTTCTTTTAGCAATATAATTTTCGTCAGCAAAATCAGTTGAGAAAAACCGATCTAGAAAATTCATGCCTGCTATATCCCAAGCATTGATCCCGAAAAGGACCGTTTCACTGCTTTCCAAAAGGCCTTCAGATTCAATTGTCTCTCCCAGCCTGAAACGGACCAGGTTTTCTGTGGAGGGGAAAAGAATTTTTTTTGCCGGCGGGATGGTTGTCTTTTGATAAGCGGTATCTATCTCATCAACATCTTTGATACTCGTGAAGTCATGACAGGAATCATCTTTTTTCTTTGGACCCACCATTTTTACATTTGCAACCAGATTGCTCAAAAATTCTTTGTGATGATTTTTGTCCAGAATTTTATACAACATCTAATCTCCTTTCCCTAAAAAATGTTTTTATAATCATATATGAAGTGATACCATAGTACAATATCTTTTTGCCAAAATCTTCTTAGCTTGCTGACTTGAGCCCATGCATGAAAAAGTACCCAAATCCATTATATTTGGGTACTTTTTATATATCTTCTAATATTGAATCCACTCATATAATATAAACAGGTCTTGCAACGGAGCCACTTTACATGCACCGTTATGCTAAATGTATTTTTCTATCTCAGCAAGCAGTTGATCTGGTTTTACAGTTTTTTCCAGGATGGCTTTTACAGGAAGCCAAGTCTTATCAGGCTCAAAGCCGAAAGGCAGGTTTAATTTTTCCCTAATCCCCGTTACCAGAATAACAGGTATGGATTTTAAGGCTTCATCTTTGGGAATCTTTCTGCTTACATCAAAACCTTCAGTTTTTCTGGTCATCATGACATCAAGCAGAATCAGATCCGGCTTAAAAACTTTTGCTTTCTTAAGACCTTCATCGCCGTCATTAGCTGATTCTGTCTTGTATCCTCTCGCCTCCAAGATGCCTTTTATTGAATCTATGAAGTCGGACTCATCGTCTATTATTAAAATCTTGTTTTTTTCCATCTGATTCTCCTCCTTTTAGGATAAACATGTTATATGATATTGTAACCAAAAATAATGAATATGAATCTTATAAACACCGCATACATTATAACAATTAAATTCAATCAGTTCTACCATTTGCAACAAACAAATTACTCATATTATAGGTTCAAGTAGCTGTCTGTACTGCTTTTTGACTGCGCCTGATCTCAGAAATGATTTCACTTACTTTCTTAGTGGTAAGTTTTTCATAAACTTCATCATTGATCATCATGACCGGTGCAAGGCCACAGCACCCCAGACAATATTTTGCTTCTAAGGTAAAGAGCTTATCGTCCGTGGTTTCGTTTAAACCTATTTTCAACTCTTCCATTAATTTGCTCAGTATCCTTTTGCCGCCCTTCACATAACAGGCGGTTCCCAAACATACAGATATGACATATTTGCCCCGGGGGGTAAGGGTAAAATAATGATAAAAGGTTACCACACCCCATATGTGTGCTGTAGGGATACCCAAGTGTTTGCTGGTCTCCCCTATGGCTTCCCTGGTTATGTATCCGAATATTTCCTGTGCTTTATGCAGTATGGCCATCAGTGCTGCATTGTGGTATCCTGCATCATATCTATTGTTTAAATAGTCAATAAATTCTTCCATCTGTTTGGTTTCTGTGGTTGGTTTGATCATGTTTTCACCTCGTCACTATAATAATTTTATTGATCTTTATTTACGGTAAATCCCTTGAGGTAATTTCTTCTTATATTTGGTATGCAAGATCTCGTGGGATTTTTGGCTCAGTGGAGTGCCCAGAAACTCTTTATAAATTCTCTGAATCTCAGGATTTTCATGACTGCGCCTGATTGTTTTAGCTCGGTCAAGATTATAAAGGACGCTTGCTCTTTTTTTAAGCAATTCCTCATCCAGGGACAGATATCCCGGTTCCGCATAGGGCTGGCCGCCGCCACCCACACAGCCTCCCGGACAAGTCATTATTTCTATAAACTGATATCTCTGTGGGTCATTTTTTGCGATCTCAAGCAACGCTTTGGCATTTGCCAGCCCATGGGCTACAGCGACCCGTAAATCAATATCACCCATCTTAACCGTAGCTTCCTTAATGCCCTTAAACCCGCGTATCTCTTCGAACTCTATGTTAATCAATGTCTCCCCCAGATACTGTTCATAGGCTGTTCTTAAGGCAGCCTCCATAACACCGCCAGTAACTCCAAATATGGTAGCAGCTCCACTGGAAGAGCCGAAAAAATTGTCGAATTCTTCTTCTTTTATGGTTAACAGATCGATTCCTGCCGATCGTATCATCCAGCCCAGTTCACGAGTGGTAATTACGATGTCTGTTAATTTATGGCCATCAATTTTCAACTCTTCTCTTTCTGCCTCATATTTTTTTGCTGTACAAGGCATCACTGCCACACTTAAAATATCCTTAGGATCTTTTCCAACCTTTTTTGCATAGTAGGTCTTAATAAGAGAACTCATCATGCTCATGGGAGATTTGCATGTGGATAGATTGGGCAAAAGTTCAGGGAAAAACTGCTCACAATACTTGATCCAGCCAGGTGAGCAGGAAGTAATCATGGGCAGTACGCCGTTGCTGGTGACTCTTTCCAAAAATTCTGAACCTTCTTCCATAATGGTAAGGTCTGCAGAAAACTGTGTATCAAAAACCCGGTCAAACCCAAGCTTTCTTAACGCGGCTGCCGTTTGTTTCTCCATCGCCGACCCTGCTTTGAGTCCGAATGATTCCCCTATGGCCGCCCTGACTGCAGGTGCAATCTGTACGATTTTTAATTTTTTTTCATTAGACAATTCTCTAAAGAGTTCGGCTGTATGATATTTTTCAGACAAAGCGGCTGTAGGGCATACCGCAATACATTGGCCACAATTTGCACATACAGATTCATTGATGGGGGAATTATATGCAGTGGATACGGTAGCACCAAACCCTCGACCAACGAAATCGATGGCATTAACCCCCTGAATCTCTCGGCATGCTCGTACACACCGGCCGCATAATATGCATTTATTGGGGTCTCTGACGATGGAAGGTGAAGACAGATCCAAATCAAACTTCTTCCTTTCTCCCTCAAAATGCCTGGTTTTTACCCCGATGCCATGACTGATTCTCTGGAGCTCGCAATTTCCGTCATTTTCGCATGTGTGGCAGTCGGTCGGATGGCTGTCTAGGATCAATTCCAATATATCTCTCCGGGCCCTGCGCAGCTCAGAAGTATTTGTTTTAATCTCCATACCCTCTGACACTTTTGTGGTACAGCTGGTCACATAATTAGGAAAACCTTCCACCTCTACAATACATATCCTGCATGCGCCATCGTTGGATAATTTTGGGTGGTAGCAAAGCCTGGGCAGCCGGAATCCTATATTATCCAAGGCTTGCAGTATGGTCTGATCTGCTAAAACCTGGTATTCCTGATTATTTACAGTTATTTTTATTTTTTTACTCATTTTTACTCCTCCTTATCGCATCTTAGACAATGCTTTGCTTCAGAGATCGCCTGTGATTCATTAAAACCAAGTTCCACTTCATTAAAATTACTGGCTCTCTTTGAAACTGCAATCTTGGGTAACTCAGATCGCTTAAGATTGTCGATTTCTTCCTCTGACAATTCAACAACACACACATCCATAGCGGGCCGGGTCACACCATACTCCCTCTCCAATTTTTGCCCGCTGACATACTTATCTATCATGTTAGCCGCTATTTTTCCATGAGACATAGCCCCAGTCACAGTCCATGGACCATGTACAGCGTCACCCCCTGCAAAAACTCCTTCTTTTCCTGTGTATAATGTTTCAGGGTCTATCTCTATGGTATTCCATTTAGAAAACTTCAGTTCCTTATCTTTCATGTCTTCAATTTTTGGCTGTTGGGATATGGCTGCAACCAATGTATCCAGTTTTATGGTAAACTCTGACCCTTTTAAAGGTACTGGTCTTCTTCTTCCGCTTTTATCCATATCGCCCAATTCCATTTTTACGCACTCCAATTGCTCCAAACAGCCGTCTTTTGTTCCGATCTTTACTGGTGCAGTGAGGTACTGTATTTCTATGCCTTCTTTGATTGCTTCTTCGATTTCCTCTTTTTCCGCAGGCATCTCATTTCTGGTCCTTCTGTATAGAAGTTTCACGTTTTTGCCCATCCGGTGAATGGTTCTTACCGCATCTATGGCAGCATTCCCGCCGCCTATTACCGCAACTTCTTGGCCCAGCTCCACTTTTTGATCTAAATTGATTTTTCTCAATAGATCCACTGCATCGATCACTTGGTCGCAATCCTCACCTGGTATGCCTAATTTTAAGCCCTGGTGGGCTCCTACAGCTATAAAGATTGCGTCAAATTCCTTTCCAAGATCAGAAATAGTGGTATCTTTTCCAATTTCTGTGTTTAACTTCAACTCTACACCCATACTCAGAATATTATTAATCTCATGATTTAGAATATCTTTTGGCAGTCTGTATTCAGGGATACCCACATAAAGCATTCCCCCGGCAACAGGAAGCTTCTCAAAAATTGTAACCTTATATCCTTTGAGGGCAAGATAGTATGCGCAGGTTAAACCAGCGGGTCCTGAGCCGATGACGGCCACTTTCTCCTTCTTATCGTTTTGAGGGAAATAGGGGATCTCTATCTTGTTGGACATTTCGTAGTCGGCAATAAACCTTTTTAGTGATCTTATGGCAATGGGTTTATCAATGGCGGTCCTTCGACATTTGACCTCACAAGGATGATGGCATACCCTGCCGCATATAAGCGGCAATGGGTTTTCCTTTCTGACCAATTTAATGGCTTCTTCAATCCTTTCCTGAGATAAAAGGGCAATATATGCCGGTGCCCCGCTACCGCCCAAAGGACAGGCATGCTGGCACGGGGAAGATATGATATCTTTACATACCACCGCAGGGCATCTCTTATATTTAACATGTTCGGTATATTCTTCTTTAAAATAACGCAATGTGGTCAGGACTGGGTTAGGCGCAGATTGTCCCAATCCGCAAAGAGCGGTCTTTTTAATCGTAATGGCCAATCTCTCCAAATTCTCAATATCTACATCATCCCCTTTTCCGGAGGTGATCTTGTTTAAGATCTCAAGCATCCTCTTTGTTCCTTCTCGGCAGGGGGTGCATTTACCGCAGGATTCTTCTTGTGTGAAATCCAGGAAATACCTAGCCACATCAATCATACAATCATCTTCATCAAGCACGATCATGCCTCCAGAACCCATGATAGAGCCTGCAGATTTTAAAGAATCATAGTCCACCATTTCATCTAAAAACTTTTCTGGCAGACAGCCTCCTGAAGGGCCTCCGGTTAGAATGGCTTTGAATTTCTTTCCATCTTTAATGCCTCCGCCGATATCATAGATGATCTCTCTTAAAGAAATGCCCATAGGGACTTCAATCAGACCGGTATTATTGACTTTTCCAGCCAAAGCAAATACCTTGGTCCCTTTGCTCTTTTTGGTTCCCACGGAAGCAAAACTCTGATAGCCGTCCAGCATAATCACAGGAATATTGGCAAGGGTCTCCACATTGTTGATCAGTGTGGGCTTACCCCATAACCCTTCTGTGGATGGATAAGGCGGTTTGATTCTGGGCATGCCCCGAGCACCCTCGATTGAATGGATAAGTGCTGTTTCTTCACCACAAACAAATGCTCCGGCTCCCAAGATGATCTCAATATCAAAATTAAAAGCCGTTCCCAGAATCTTTTTTCCTAAAAAGCCAAATTTTTTTGCATCCGCGATGGCTTTCCTTAATCTTTTTATTGCAAGAGGGTATTCTGCTCTGATGTATATAAATCCTTTGTCCGCGCCAACAGCATAACCGGCGATAGCCATGCCTTCTATGACGATGTGGGGGTCTCCCTCAAGTGCACTCCGGTCCATAAATGCACCAGGATCTCCCTCATCGGCATTGCAAATGACATATTTTTCTTTACTTTTCTGGTCGGCCATCATCTGCCATTTTAATCCGGTAGGAAATCCGCCCCCGCCACGGCCTCTTAAGCCGGACTTGCTCACATGATCAATGACTTTTTTGGGAGAATGATCTGAGAGCACTTTGGCGAGAGCCTCATAGCCTCTTACCGATAAATAGTCATCCATGCTTTCAGGGTCAATGATTCCGCAATTCCTAAGGGTGATCCTTAATTGCTTTTTAAAAAAATCCAAGTCTCCAAAAACAAATTTTGACCGATCAGCAAGCTTAAAAGGATCTATTTCCATCTCTTTGATTCTCGGGCTGGTATCCACATCATTTTCGATCAAATGCTTTCTGATGATCTCATGGGCTTTCAATCTATCCACATTGGTGTATTTAAAAGGTACTTTATTGGCTTGCAATACCTCTACTGTGGGTTCAAGATTGCATCTGCCAGCACATCCCTTTTGTTTCATCTGGACATCCTCTATTTTATTCTCGGCAATCTCTTTTTGGAATACATCCCAGATTTCCCTGCTTCCTGCAGCGATTTCACAGGTAGACATGCCCACATATATCCTGGTAGATGAAAGCAGTCCCTGGTCGATGAGGTCCTGTATTGCTTTTAGTCTGATAGTTTTTAAGTTTTCCAAAGGTTTTGTCATTTATTACTCCTTTTCTAATTCAAAGATAAACTCGTTGCCATTCTCTTTCGGTTCACACCATATTTTTCCGCCAAATTTTTCGATGATTTTATGAACAATAAAAAGGCCTAATCCGGTTCCTTTGACATTTTTATAATGTTCAGACTCTATACGCTGAAATTTTTGAAACAGTTTTTTCTTATCTTCTTTTTTTAAGGGTATCCCGTCATTGTACACGCTAAGCCTTATCTTATTGTTGGATTCATCGCAATCCAGGATGATCCTGCCCCCTTTTATACCATATTTTATGGCATTTCCTACCAGGTTATTATATACCGTACTAAGCAAAGTCCGGTCCGCTTTGATGGACAGATGTCTAGGGACTCTGTTCTCGAACGTCATATCATTTTCGAATATCTCAGGCATATAAATATCTTTGATCTCCCTGATGACCTCCTCATTTAACTGTACTTCTGTTTTTCTAACAGCAAAACTCTCGTCTTCCAATTTAGAGAAATCCATATAGTCTTTAATGGTGGCTTCAAGCCTTCTCAGATTTCTTATGGCTGTATCCAGGGACTTTTTCTGTTTAAAGTTGATTAATCCCAAAAAACCCTGCCTTATTGAATATATGCACATAATTGTAGAGCCTAAAATCCCCTTCAATTCATGCGATATAAACTCCAGAGTATTTAATTGGTTTTGGTCTTTTTTTGTCTCTTTATGCACTTTTACAATTTTTTATTATCTTTTAATTAAAATTTTTCCAAAAAAAAAGATATAACCCACACTTTGTAATACCTTTGTAACAATATATCAGCTTATATTTGCATTGTCAATTATATATTAGACAGGTTTCCAATTTTATTCCCAGTCTTTTTTTAGCATGTAAAACCGGAAATCTCCCTGCATATTTTTTGTTTGGAATATATGTTTAAAACATAGGGTAGAGGCTCAGCCGATCTAAAAAGATTTTTTGAATAATAATCGGCTGCTATGTTTTATTCATCTGCGCAACAATCCAATGTATCCAAGCATTTATTCCGGTACCTTCTTTGCAGGATATTTCCAAGACTTCTGCTTGGTTATTCAGGGCATCAACCTTTTTAAGAAAAAAGTCTTTATCAAAATCGCCATACTTGAGCATATCGACCTTATTTAACAATATGAGGTCACTTTTAATAAAAACTGGAGGGTATTTTACCGGCTTATCGTCCCCTTCATTGACAGAAGAAAGCACTGCGGTTATATCCTGTCCCAAGTCAAAATTGACCGGGCATATGAGGTTGCCCACATTTTCAATAAAAAGAAGGTCAAGGGATGCCAGGTTGAGTTTCTGTAAAGCATTTTTAATCATAGAGGCATTCAGGTGGCAGCTGCCCCCGGTATTGATCTGCACCACTGCATCCGTAAACCCTTTTATTTTCTCAGCATCACAGGTAGAGGCTATATCTCCCTCAATTACCCCTATACTGTATTTTTGCTTAAGGTTTTTTAAAGTTTCAATAATCAGAGAAGTCTTGCCTGCACCTGGTGAAGAAAGCAGGTTGATGACAAAAATGTTGTTTTTTTTCAATAGAGCCCGGTTATCCTGGGCGTGTTCCTTATTGTAGGCCAATACGTTTTCCACTACACGAATTTCCATGATCTCTCCATTGCTGCACCAATGCCAATAACTAAAATACAATGCTACCTTAATTTTTGTCTATGTCAATATGAAATTATGGTTGACATACCAGCCATTCAATTTTATATTAATGCAAATTCAAACACTAAAACCAGAAGGGATTTTCATGGTTGACATACTGCCGCTAAAAGGGCTGCTTTACAATCAAAAAAAAGTAGAGGATCTCTCCAAAGTCATCTCTCCCCCTTATGATCTAATCGGGCCTGCTCTGGAGAAAAAACTAAAAAGCGTCTCCCCCTATAATATCGCCAATCTCATCCTGCCCCAGGAAAGCGGGGGTATGGACAAGTATAGAAATGCTTCGAAAATCTTAAAAACCTGGATCCAGGACCGGATTCTGGTATTGGACAGCCAACCATGTTTCTATCTGCTTGAAGTTCTATTCAAAGACAGGGGTTCCTATAAGAGTATCAAAGGTTTTATCGGGCTAAACAAAATCGAAGAGTACGGCAAAGGCAAGGTGCTCAGGCATGAAAATACACTGCCCAAACCCAAACAGGATCGGTTAAGTCTCCTGCAGCATACACAAACAAACTTCGGGTTGATATATACCATATACAGGGACAATACAGACCTGGTTGCCAAACTCACAGAAGAGCAAAAACCAGTGGTTGAAGTTCAGCCTTTCTATGATCCCAATCTAATGTTTAGGGTATGGAGGGTGTCCGAAGAGGAACCAATGGCTTGCATATCCAACCTTATGGCCCCTAAGACCATTCTGATTGCTGACGGCCACCATCGTTATGAGACTTCAAGAATATACAGGCAAAAAATGAAACAGCAAGGCATAACCGCTGCAGATTATATCCTGACTCTTTTTGTAAACAGCAATCAAAAAGATATATCCATCCATCCCACGCACCGTCTTCTCAAACTTAAAGAAAATGCAGATTTCCATGATTTGTTAAAAAAGATTGAAATGTATTTTGCCATAGAAAAAATAGGTGACCAGCAATCAGACCTGGCGGCCGTTTTGGAAAAAGAGGCTGAAAAAAATCAAAAATCTTTTGTCCTCTATTTTGAAAAAAAACAGGTCTATTTAATCAGATTAAAACAAGGATTGACCCAGGTAGACCAATGGAATGGGTTGGATGTCAATATCCTGCATCATATATTGATCGGAAAGGCCATTGGCCAGTCCAATATTGAAGATATTTCTTTTACCCATGAGATGGATGGGGTTATGAAAAAAACGAACCAAAGCCGGCGCCACTTGGGAATCTTGCTAAATGCGCCTGGCATAAACCAGGTGGAAAAGCTGTCAGAACAAGGACAATTAATGCCGCAAAAGTCCACGTATTTCTATCCCAAACCCTGCACCGGCCTAGTCATGTATCAATTGGACAGTTTTAGGGGAAAACGTCTGCTTTAATATAATCGCCGAGTTTTTCTTTTTGCGTTTCAAGCGTTTCAAAGAAAACCGGGGGATTGTTGACATCAGAATTGCTATAGATCTTGGCTATGGTCTCCAAGTTTTAACCTTCTTTTAAGAAACCCTAAATGCAGACTGTTCAATATCGTCCTTTTTGCTGTAATCGGTGCCAAGCACCTGCTTCTATATTTTTTTAAGATCTTCCTAGTTGGGGATGAAGCCTGTGTCATCATCAAAGGCTTCCAATTCTTTGAAAACCCTAATCTTGGCTAGCCGGTTGTTTATCATTTTCATCAAATGGTCTTGTTATGCGCCAATATTTGATTCCATATCATTGCCTCTGCAAATAGAAACCATCATTACATTCAATGCTAAAAATAATATACAGCATGGTGGGATGATGAATAAATTTAAAACAAGCTTATTGGAAGTTTACACAGGAGAATAAAAAAAACGGCGGCGACCTACTCTCCCACACCGTCTCCAGTGCAGTACCATCGGCGCTGAAGGTCTTAACTTCTGTGTTCGGTATGGGAACAGGTGTTACCCCTTCGCTTTTGCCACCGTA
>PWYO01000088.1 GCA_003567835.1 Actinomycetota bacterium
ATTTGTGCCTTTGAGCAGTCTCTTAAAGATACAGATTGCGTTTTTTGCGGAAATTGCATATCAACCTGCCCTGTAGGGGCATTGGAGTCCAAGCCGCACATGAAGTCTGCCCGGGTGTGGCAGACTTCAAAAATAGATACAATTTGTCCCTATTGCGGGGTGGGCTGCGTATTAAATCTTCATGTAAAAGACAACCGCATAGTAAATGTTCATTCTGAAATAGGCAAAAATGTTAACCAGGGAAACCTGTGTGTCAAAGGAAAATTTGGGCTTGATTTTGTGTCAAGCGACCAAAGGCTTACTATGCCTATGCTAAAGGCTAAAGGGGGCAAATTTAAACCGGCGGCCTGGGATGAGGCTATAAATACTGTGGCCGGAAAGCTTAAAGACATCAAAGAAAAGCACGGGCCGGATTCTATAGCTTTTTTAAGCAGTGCAAAATGCACCAATGAGGAAAACTTTTTATTTACCAAATTAGCACGTGCAGTTATAGGGACTAATAATGTAGACCATTGTGCCAGGCTATGCCATGCATCTACGGTTAGCGGCCTGATACCTACTTTTGGCAGCGGGGCCATGACCAATTCTATTGATGATATCAAGGATGCGGATGCGGCCATTATTATTGGTTCTAATACCACAGAAGCACATCCGGTTATAGGGTATGAGCTTATCAGGTGCGTAAAGGAAGAAGGCCTCAAACTGATTGTCATAGACCCCCGTAACATCCCCATCACCAAATTTGCGGATATACACCTGAGGCAAAGACCAGGTACCGATATTGCTGTACTTTTAGGCATGATGCATATTATCTATAAAAATAATTTGCACGACCAAGCCTTTATCGAGGATAGAACGGAAGGATTTGATCAGTTTGTAGACAGCTTTAAACATTATTCTCCCCAGAAGGCATCCGATATTTCTGGGGTGGACAGCCAGGATCTGGTCAATGCTGCCAAGCTTTTTGGCGGGGCAGGAAACGGCCTTATATTTTATTCCATGGGCATTACCCAGCACACCTGCGGCACCGATAATGTTATGGCCATTGCTGACCTGGCTATGATGACCGGGAATGTTGGCAGAAGAGGCGCTGGGGTCAATCCCTTAAGGGGCCAGAACAATGTGCAGGGTGCTTGTGACATGGGGGCGCTCCCCCCTCTGTTTGCCGGATATCAGGCAGTCAGCTCTGACCAAATACGTGAAAAATTTGCTAAAGAATGGAAAAAACCGCTTTCATCCAGCCCAGGGCTTACGG
The DNA here is from genome assembly GCA_003567835.1 of Actinomycetota bacterium. GTDB lineage: Bacteria > Actinomycetota > Humimicrobiia > Humimicrobiales > Humimicrobiaceae > Halolacustris > Halolacustris primus. Next base: position 1,256 of record PWYO01000088.1, read on the forward strand.
TTACAGAAATCATCAAAGGGGCAGGAGAGGGCAAGATTAAAGCCATATATATCATGGGCGAGAACCCTATGTTAAGTGATCCCGATATACTGCATGTAGCCGAAGCGCTAAAGAAAGTGGATTTTTTAGTAGTCCAGGATATATTTTTAACCGAAACTGCAGAGTTTGCCGATGTGGTGCTTCCCGGAAGGTGTTTTGCTGAAAAGGAAGGCACTTATACCAATACGGAAAGAAGGGTGCAAAGGGTAAGAAAGGCTGTAGACCCTCCAGGCGAGGCCCTTGATGACTGGAAAATTATATGCTCGGTTTCCTCTGCACTGGGACATCCCATGGACTATGCACACCCCTCTGAGATCATGGATGAGATCGCCAGGCTTACCCCCATATATGGAGGCATTAATTACAGGCGTATGGAAAAGGAGTCCCTGCAGTGGCCCTGCAAGGGACCTGAAGATCCCGGTACTGCGGTCCTGCATGCCAAATCTTTCACCAAGGGAAAGGGCACTTTTGTTCCCATCTCCCACCGGCCTCCGGCAGAAGAGCCCGATGAGGATTATCCTTTCATATTTACCACGGGACGGGTGCTTTACCAGTTCCATACCCGGACCATGACCGGGAAGGTGGAAGGGCTCAATGAGATAGCACCCATGAATCTGATTCATGTAAACACCGAAGATGCTGCCAGGCTGGGCCTTGATGACGGAGACCCCATCATAGTTGCCTCAAGAAGGGGAAGCATTGAAGCAAATGCGCTGGTTGATGAAAGGATAAAGAAAGGGGTCGCTTTCTCTCCTTTTCATTATGTGAAGTCTCCGGCCAATAAGTTAACCAATCCTGCCCTGGACCCCAAAGCAAAAATTCCTGAGTACAAGGCTTGTGCGGTGCGCATCACAAAAGCAGAATGAAAAACGGCAGCCCAAAACCTGGACGTAAGCGAAACATCATAAAAGTTTTCAAATCCGGGGAAAGAAAAGAGGTTTCCGATACCATACCTTCTGAACGTCTCCTGCAGATATTCATCAATGGATGCAAGGTCTGCACCATTTCTTGTCTTCCCAGAGATCTTGGCCTGCTTGCGGTGGGTTATGTGGTAAACCATGGCTATGTCAAGGATTTTTCCAGCATAGACATTGTGAAGGAATGCCAGCAGACCCGGGACAAGGGCCATTTATGGTCCAAGATAGAAATGAAGGCCCATACCGGAGAGGCCGGTTTGCCTCCCATAAAAGAGGCGGGCTTTCTGCCCTCTGCCTGCGGGAGCATTGATGAATTTTTACTGGAAAATAAATTGGAAAAAATCCAGGAAAAAAATGCGGTGTCTGCTTCGGTGCTGCTGGGCCTCAACAAAAAGGCGCTGGAAAGCCAGAAGTTCAAAAAACAGTTTGGGGGGCTGCACAGCGCGACTTTATTTGATTACAGCGGGCAAACGCTTTTTGGCTGTGAAGACCTAGGCAGACATAATTGTATAGACAAGATTGCCGGCCATTTGTACATAAATCAAATAAGTGCCAACGGAAAAATATTGTTTACCACGGGCAGGATCAGCCTGGATGCAGTCTACAATATCAATAGGATGCGCATCCCGGTCACCGTAACCAATTCTTCGGTCACCTTTGCTGCGGCAAGCCTGGCTGAAAAACTTCATATGACCTTAATCGGCTATGCCCGGGGCGGACGTTTTAATATATACAGCGGGCGGGAAAAAGTAAGATGACCATTTCTGGGTTGCTGCTGGCCGGAGGCAAAAGCTCCAGGTTTGGCGCCGACAAGCTGAAAATAAGGGTGGGACCCATGCCTTTACTTACAGACCAGGTCATGAAAATAAGTTTTTTTTGCAAAGATATTGTCATCAGCACTTCCCAAGACAGCCACAGGCAGGTATCCGGGCATTTAAAGAAGATCGATGATTATTATGATCTTGTTGATGCTAAAAAGCTTTTTAGGGGCAAAGGCCGTTTTTCCCGGCCATTTATTCAAATTGTACAAGATAAACATGTTAATCAGCCTGCCAGCCGGAAAAGCAGAGCACCCATCTTGGGTATGTATTCGGGCCTGAGAAAAATAAGAGGAGATTATGCCCTGATATTGGCTGCTGACATGCCTTTGGTATCCTACCGTTTGCTGGAAATGCTGGCAGGACAAGCAAAAAAAAACAAAAAAGATGCTTATATTATCAGAACAGACAAAGGTTACGAAGCCCTTTGCGGCCTTTATTCTGCTGGTTGTCTGGATGTGTTAAAAAAAAATATTGCTGCTGGAATATATAAGATATCGGATTGTTATAGCAAGCTGGATATAAAAACCATAGGCCCCCAAGCACTGCAAAGGCAGGGCATCGACTCCTTGAATTTTTTAAATATCAATACCCCCCAGGACTATCAAAAGTTTCAGAAAACCTGGAAAACATGTCTGTCAGATGACGTATCTTTGGAAAACTTGTTTAAAAGGTGGGCCTACTTTTTTTTTCGTTAAAATGATGGAGCCTTTCCATTTGCGTTTGACACTTTTTTAAATCCCTGCAAAATTATGCCATAACAAGACTTTACTGCAGGTAAACAACTTTTTTTTAGGTAGTTTGAAAAACAAGGGGCAAGCCCAGCATACAAGATGTGCCTACTTTAATTTTCGCTAAAATTTTTTGCGCTTTTCCATTATAATGATTCAAATATGTATCTAGATAAAAAACAATGGATGATCCGAATACTGCTGCTTATAGGATGCTGCGTGTTTTTTGTTTTGGGTCTTTTTGCATGTGCTCCGGTTGAAAACCTGGTAGAAAACATAACCGAGCGTTTTTCCAGTGAACAAGAGCTAGACCATGCACTGATGGTAACCGAAGATTTCTTTGAAGCCATCATGGAGCATGATTATCAGGCTGCATATGCCTTGATCAGTGATTCGGACAAAAAAGAAAAAAGCTTTGAAGACTTCGAGCACGAACTGAGAAATGTGCCCCGAATCGAATCCGTGCACATGA
>PWYO01000062.1 GCA_003567835.1 Actinomycetota bacterium
TATTTTTGTTTTAATTGAAGCAGCTTTTGTTTAAAATATGTACCCATTTTTTCCGCCCTTTGGTCCAGCTTATTTTTTTCCATATAATCCAGCACCGCACAGCCGGCCGCACAGGAAGCGGCGTTTCCTCCAAAGGTTGAGCCGTGGGAACCGGTGCCGAACAGGGCAGCCAGGTTTTCATCAGTTACAATGGCTCCAATGGGCATGCCCCCGCCCAGGCTTTTAGCCACTACCAGTATGTCGGGGACAATCCCGTAATGCATATAGGCAAACATGGCCCCGGTCCTTCCAAAACCGGTTTGTATTTCATCGGTAATCAGCAGAATATCCCGCTTGGTGCATATATGGGCAAGCTGGGACAGAAATTCCTTCTGTGCGCAGTTGACCCCGCCTTCGCCCTGTATGGGCTCGATGATCACCGCACAGGTATGGTCGTTGATCTGCTTTTTGACTGAATCAAGGTCGTTGAGTTCGGCATACCGGAAACCGCCCAGCAGAGGCTCAAATTCTTTTTGTTTGCGGGACTGTGCGGTGGCCGACAAAGCACCCAGCGTCCTGCCATGGAATGAATTGTAAAAAGAGATAATTTCATGCCTTTGGGGTCCGTATTTCTGGGTGGAATATTTTCTGGCCATCTTCAGCGCCCCTTCCACCGCTTCTGTCCCGCTATTGGAAAAGAATACCTTCTGGCCAAAACCGGTTGCCGCGCACAACTTTTTGGCCAAGTCCACACCGGGCAGATTATAATAGATATTGGAAGGCTGTATGATCTTTTCCACCTGTTTCTGGATGGCCTTTACCACAGCCTTATTGGAATGGCCCACATTGAGGCAGCCGTATCCGGCGATATAGTCGGTATACTTGTTGCCCTGGGCATCCCAAAGATGCTGCATGGCCGCTTTGACAAACACCACCGGCAGCCTGCTGTAGCTATGCATGATATATTTTTGCCCGTCATTATAAATTTCTGTGTTTGTTTTGATATCCATCTAAACATCCTCCTTGACAATCATAGTTCCTATCCCCTTGTCTGTAAAAATTTCCGCCAGCACAGAATGCGGCTTATTGCCGTTTAAAATATGGGCCCTTCCCACCCCTCCGTCCAGGGCATCGATGCAGGCCACTACCTTGGGGATCATGCCCTGATCGATTTCTCCGCTGGCAATCATATCCATACCCATCTTTTTGGTGATGGCGGATACCAGCTTCTTTTTTCCATCCACCACCCGCATAATCCCGTCTACATCAGTCAAGGATATGAGCTTTTCAGCACCCAGGGCCACCGCAATCTCCGAAGCACAGGTATCCGCATTGATGTTATATACATGGCCCTTTTGGTCAACACCCAGGGTAGCGATCACCGGCATAAACCCATCATCCAGTATATCAGTTACAAACGATGCGTCTATGTCCACGATATGGCCTACATATCCCAGATCCACATCCCTGCCCTGTTTGGCATACTTGCGCTTTTGGCAGTGAATAAAGCTGGCATCATTTCCGGATATACCCATCGCAATTTTTCCATGCTGGTTCAGCAGGCTGACCAGCTTGCTGTTGACTTCTCCCACCAGAACCATTTTCACGATTTCCATAACCTGCTTGTCGGTTATCCGCAGCCCGTCTACAAAACGGGGTTTGATGCCCTTCTCCTGCATCAGTCTGCTGATCTGTTTTCCGCCTCCGTGGACCAGCACCACCTTTATGCCCACATATTTCATCAGAACCAGGTCTTCCAGTACATGTTTGAGCATGCTTTCATCTTCCATCATAGCGCCCCCCACCTTGACCACCACAATACGGTGAAAGTATTTCTTGATATAAGGCAGGGATTCCAAAAGCAGTCCCACTTTGGCCGAATAACTGTCGGTTATGCCCTGAAAATATTGTATACCTTTTTCCATGTTCTCCCCTAGGTAGAATACATTGAATTAATATCGACATAATCATGGGAAAGATCGGAGGTCCATACCCTGGCCTTGCCCTTCCCCCTATGCAGGTTTATGTCAAAACAAATCTGTTTGTTCTGCATATACGCCGCCGCTTTGTTTTGGTCATACCCGTAAGCCATGCCTTGGGCGACAATTTTCATATCATTTAAGCTGATGTCCACCGCCTGGGGGTCAAAATTGATACCGCAGGCGCCCATAGCAGCACTGATTCTGCCCCAGTTTAAATCCTGGCCGTAGACTGCAGCCTTAAACAGATTGGAATTGGCAATCTTTTTGGCCATCACTTTGGCATCATGGGTATTTTCAGCCCCCTGTACGGCAATCTCCACCATCTTGGTGGCCCCTTCTCCATCCAGCACAATTTTTTTTGCCAATACTTCCATGATATGCAGCAACGCTTTTTTAAACGGTCCATAACAAGGGCCGCCTTCTTCTATTTGTATGCCGCTTTGCCCATTGGCCTGGACCACCACCATATCATTGGTGCTCTGGCACCCGTCTACAGTAATGGCATTGAAACTGTCTTCTGTGGCTTCTGCAAGCAGCTTGTCCAAAAGATTAGGCGCTATGGCCGCATCGGTGGCCACAAAGGCCAGCATGGTGGCCATATTCGGTTCAATCATGCCCGAGCCCTTGGCAATGCCCCCTATAGTAATCTTTCCATCATGGACAGGAATGGCAACCGCAGCCTCTTTTTTGACCTTATCTGTGGTAAGAATTGCTGCTGCCGCTTTATGGCCTCCGTGGCAGCTGAGCCTTTTGCTGCCCACTTGAATGCCCTTTTCAATCATGTCCATGGGCAGCTGATCCCCAATTTTTCCTGTAGAGGTGGCCAGCACGGATTCCACCGGTATCCCCAGATTTTTTGAAGCAATCTCAAGCGTTTTCAAACAGTTTTCATAACCCTGCTGTCCGGTACAGGCATTGGCAATTCCAGCATTGATGACCACGCCCTTGATATTCCTGCTTTTGGCCAGCTGCTCCCTGCATACGGCAACCGGCGCAGCAGCAAAGCGGTTGGTGGTAAACACCGCGCCGGTTGCCGTATCTGCCGGCGTGTAGATGATACAGAGATCATCCCTTTTGCTTCGCTTTTTTAGCCCGCAATGGCTGGTCCCGGTCAAAAATTGGGGCACATCGGTGATGGTCCCCTTGTTTATTGGTTCAAATTCCATATAAAACACTCCTATGTATGGATGCCCTGAAGTTTAAGGCCTTCCTGTTCGGCAAAGCCCAGAGCAATATTCATATTTTGCACTGCCTGGCCTGCCGCACCTTTCACCAGATTGTCAATGGCCACAAACACCTTGAGCACACCTGCCCTTCGGTCATGCCTGGCACAAATCAGGCAATGGTTGGTCCCCGCCACATCCCGGATCTGGGGCACCGCCCGGCTGTAATTGACAAAAAAGCACTGCCCATAATATTTTTCATACAAGGCCTGCAGGCCGGCATCTATGTTTTTTGCCTTCACATAAATTGTGCTGAATATGCCCCTGCTCAAAGGGAGCAGGTGGGGTGTAAAGCTTACCACTACCCGCTTTTTATAGATGCTTTCTATTTCTTGCTCCATCTCCCCAATATGCCTGTGCCCTTCAGGCGAATAGGCATAAAAATTTTCATTTAGGTGTATAAACAGATAAGGGTCTTTGCATTTTCTGCCTGCGCCGCTGACCCCGGACTTGGAATCAACCATAAGGCTGTCAATATCCACCAGGCCGCTGTCCAGCAAAGGGTATACGCCCAGCAGCACCGAAGTAGGATAACACCCGGGATTGGCAATATACTTTGCCCCTTTAATCCTCTGGCTGTTGATCTCAGGAAGGCCGTATACAAACCTGTCCAAAATTTCAGGAAGAAGATGTTTGGCTCCGTACCATTTCTGGTATTCCTCTGGGTCCCTGATCCTGAAATCAGAGCCTACATCGATAACCATCCCTCCATAGCCGGCCAAAACCTCTTTCAAATAGTGCATAGAATCATGCGGGGGCAGGCATAAAAAAAGCACATCGGTCTGTTTAAGCTGGCTGGGACCGATCCTTTCGGTAAATGCAAGTCGGCTTTCAATGCCCGGATAAACTGCGCCAATCTCCTGTCCCTTATAGGTCCTGGAAGATATATGCTCAAGCTGCGCATAGGGGTGGCCCAAAAGCAATTTCACCAGTTCGGTTCCGGTAAGCCCCGAAGCGCCGGCAATAGCAATGTTAATCTTTTTTTTCATAACTTTCCCCCATAATCA
>PWYO01000206.1 GCA_003567835.1 Actinomycetota bacterium
GGATGAGTGAAGTTTTTTCCCAATGTGACCGGGTTACGGTTTTAAGAGATGGCAATTATCTGGGGTCTTATCTGGTCAAAGATGTGACCAAAAAGGAAATTGTCAATAAGATGGTGGGGCGTGAGATCGATGATACATTCCCAGAAAAAAAAGAGATCGCACATACGGAGCAAAATGTCTTATTTGAAGTCAAGAATTTTTCAGATACAAATTTTAAAAATATCAGTTTCAAACTCTACAAGGGCGAAGTTCTGGGTTTGGCGGGCCTGATCGGTTCTGGGAGAAGTGAATTGGCACAAGCTGTGTGCAGGCTCCAGCCGGCCAAAAGCGGAAAGATTTTCTATAAAGGAAAAGAAATAAACACAAAAACACCAAGGCAATCAATTAACCAAGGTATAGTTTATCTTACAGAAGACAGAAAATCTGATGGCCTTTTTTTATCCTTGCCTATCAGCAGAAATATATCAGCAGCAGACTTGTTAAGCATTTCAGGGACTCTTTTTATCAATCAAAGGATTGAAAATAAGCAGGCACTTGATTATATCAAAGAATTTGATATCAGATGCCGGGATTACGGGCAGATGGTTCAATCCTTAAGTGGGGGCAATCAGCAAAAAGTTTTAATCTCCAAACTTATGACAGTAAATCCCAAGGTAATCTTTATGGATGAACCGACCATTGGCGTGGATGTCGGGGCTAAAGCAGAGATCTATAAATTGATTCGAAGACTGGCCAATGAAGGAGTAGGGGTTATTTTAATTTCTTCAGAACTGCCTGAAATTGTCGGCATGTGTGATCGGGTTATGGTTATGCATGAGGGCGAGATCAGCGGGGAGGTTGAGAAGGACGATATCAATGAAAGGGAGATTATTCATATGGCCTCGGGGATAAGCAAATTAAAAGAATAGAAAGGAAATTTGAGTGAGCAACTTGGACAATAACCTAAAACCAAAACCAAATAAAAGCTTTATAAGCACCATAGGTTCCGCATTCAATAATTTTCCTGAAGCAAACCTGATTTTCATTATTGCAGTTATATGGATTGTGGTGAGTTTCTTAAGCCCTCATTGGAATACCCGGGCCAATATCACCACCATTCTGGGTTCTTTTTCCATTGAAGGCATCGTAGTTATTGCTATGACCATTATGCTCATTGTGGGAGGGTTTGACCTATCGGTGGGTTCGGTTATGGCGCTAACCATGATTATTGCAGGACGGTTGTTCCAAGCCGGAATGAATCCTTGGATAGCCAGCATTTTAGCGGTCATAGCTGCGGGATGCATTGGTTCTATTATCGGTTTTTTTGTTACCAAAGTAGGGCTAAACTACTTAATAACCACCTTGGCATTCATGGTAGTGGCCAGGGGTGCCTGTTTTGTTATCACCAGAGGTACGCCTATTTCATTGTATGCCCTTCCGGACAACTTTAAATTCTTAGGGCAGGGACGCATATATGGGATCCCCTTTGTAATTTTCTTATTTTTCGGGATTGTCATTTTTGCCTATATCATGCTCAGAAGGTCTACCATTCTCAGAAAAGTGATCTACACCGGTAGCAATGAAAAGGCGGCTATTTTTTCCGGGATTAATACCAATTTGGTGAAAGTTACCGTATGCATACTCACCTCTGCACTGGCTGGTGTGGCTGGGATCCTGTATATGGCACGGTTTGCGGGAGCAACTGCACAATATGGAACAGGCCTGGAGATCATGGCCATATCTGCGGCTATAATCGGAGGAGCCAGCCTGTCTGGAGGAAAAGGGACCATATTGGGTGCCGTGCTGGGAGTGGCTTTTTTGCAGGTGGTAACCGGTGCTATGGTTATGTTAAATGTTTCTGTGTATTGGCAAGACTTTATTAGAGGGTTGATTCTTCTTACTGCAGTAACCTTAGACCATCTCAGACAGAGAAGACAAAACCTCATCTAATTTTGACGGGTGCACCAGGGATTGTATGAAAAACTTTGAAACTGTTTTGCGCAAAAAGGGTCGAGGAGGTAAAAGGAATTGCTTTTTTTCTCCATTACCAGATACAAACTACCGGATAATGGTTGGAAAGCAATGTATATTATGAATCAATTATTGAGCTTAGTAAAATTTTATGACAACTTATTTTACCCCCATTTTGGCAGGGAGCGGGGATAATGCGTTTTGCAAAAAAGGCCATTCTAGCCTGTATGCTGCTGTTTTTTTTATTATTTGCTTTCTCCTGTACGAAAACGCAGCCCCCTGAATTTGAACAGGAACCAGCTCTTGCGCAATGTTCTGGCCAAAAAATTGCTTTTATTGTCCAGGAAGGCCCCTATTTGCAGGTCCATGTAACAAATTATGAGGGCACATCTAGAATCAATGTATCCGATAATACCTACAATGAGTTTGGCGCGGTTTGGTCCCCGGATGGAAATGAAATTATATTTATTTCTGACCGAAATGGAAAAGGCCAGATTTTTAAAACCAATGCCGATGGTACGGGCAGGGTAAATCTTTCTGATAATAATGCCTGGGAGGGATACCCCGCTTGGTCGCCAGACGGAGGCAAGATCGCTTTTGTATCCGGAGAGATTCAAATGATTCAAGGGCAGGCAAATATATATGGGCAGATCTGGGTTATGGACCCCGAAGGAGAAAATAAGGCCAATTTGAGCAGTGAGATCTCCAATGACTGGCATCCCGCCTGGTCTCCCGACGGAAAAAGAATCGCTTTTGTCTCCTACCACCAGTCCACACCCCAGATCTATGTGATGGATGCTGACGGGCAGAACAGGACAAACCTCTCAGACAATGACCAGCATGAGCTTTATCCTTCCTGGTCGCCAGTCTTTTTGCAATAATCATAGGCAAACAATAGAAATAGGCAATTTTGGGCAAGGTACATCGAATCAAAAAAATCATGAGTATGTTTATGCTGGCAAGCCTGGCAGGAATCGTGGGGCTGGGCAGTGTTTTTTGTGCGCCAGAAGCCCCAATCTTAGATACCGAAAATTTGGAGGGCCAAATTGCTTTTGAAGCTAGAAAAGAACACATATGGCAAATACATCTCATGGATCCGGACGGAACAAATCGAAAGGATATTTCCAATAACCTTTATGATGAAGGGAGTATTGCCTGGTCCCCTGATGGTACAATCCTCACATTTTCCTCAAATAGGACGGGAAGCTACCAAATACATGCCCTGGACTTGGACCGAAATCACCTTACAAACCTTTCCGATAATCAGTATGATGATTTTTTTACCTCCTGGTCGCCGGACGGCAAAAAAATTGCTTTTGAATCTATAAGAGAAGAAAACTGGCAAATCTATGTCATGGATGCCCAAGGAGGCAACCAGGTCAATATATCCAATAACAAGTTTCTGAACTGGCATCCCGCATGGTCGCCGGACGGCAAAAAAATTGCTTTTGAGGCCCGCCAATATATTGATGAGCAGGATTATGGGAAAAGGCAAATCTATGTCATGGATGCCCAAGGAGGCAACCAGGTAAACGTATCCAACAATGACTACATAGACCGGCATCCCGCCTGGTCGCCGGACGGCAAAAAAATTGCTTTTACTTCCTACCGGGATGGGCATTACCAAATCTATGTCATGGATGCGCAAGGGACCAATCAGGTAAACCTATCTGAAAATGACTATGATGATTGGCATCCCGCATGGTCGCCGGACGGCAAAAAAATTGCTTTTACCTCTTCCAGAGACGGACATTATCAAATATATATGATGAATGCTGACGGATCGGGACAAACCAATATCACCAATAGCCACCAGGACAGTTGTTGCCCTGCTTGGTCGGCCGGGGATTAGGGGTGGATGTTTACCAATTTTTCAAATAAATCCCACCTATTACCATGCTCTTTCATTGGCTCAGAAACTGCCTGTGTGTGGCGCGAAAAAAAGAAATAGAGGGGTAAAAAGTTTTTTGAAAAATTTAAATTAAAATTTAATTAAGTGGTTGAAATAAATTTTATTTTTAGTTATGATGATATGTATTATGCATAGGTTGGCTAAAGGCGGTGATGGTTAAAACGAAGCATCCCCCAACCGTTTTTCTAAGATGATTTGTTATTTTATATAAAAGGAGTTTGTTATGGATTTGCTTATGGGTTTGGATATTGGTTCCACCAGCATCAAGGCAAATATTTATGACCAGAAAGGCAAATTAATCTCAGGGGCTTCCA
>PWYO01000057.1 GCA_003567835.1 Actinomycetota bacterium
CGGGCCTGGCAAACTGGGTAGACCACCTGGGCTCAGGCAGGCTTAGCGGGGCAGATGTTGCCCGCCACTTTATATTCAGTGATGAATTTATGGCCAAAAATACTTCCAATGCCCAATTTCTGCAGGTGATGTATGCTGCCTTTTTTAACCGCCCCCCTGACCCCCAAGGGTATGCAGGCTGGCTTGACCAGCTGGAAAGGGGAAAGAGCAGAGATTTTGTACTTTCCGGTTTTGTGCATGCCACCGAATTTATTGATTTGTGCCGCGCCTACGGCATCCGCCCTGACCGGACATCCTCCACAGGGCCAGCCCCTGCTGCCAGCGGCATGCAAAAAAATCTGATCCCCCAAGCCTACACCCACTTAAACAGCATCAGAAAGCAATATGCACTCAATTCCCTGGCCCTATGCAGCCAGCTTTCAGAAGTAGCAAACAGCAGGGCACAGGATATGGCTGCCAGACAATATTTTTCTCATACCACCCCTGAAGGCAAAACCTTTATGGATCTTATCTATGAAAACGGCATTGCTTTCCATGCAGCGGCAGAAAACATAGGCAAAATCTCGCCCACCCAATCCGGAACTGCGGAAGCATTCATGCATTTGTGGGCCGGTAGCGGCCCGCATCGCCAGAATATGTTAAACCCTGCCTTTTGCAGGGTGGGCATAGGCATAGCTGAAAGCGGGGACACCAGAATCATGGTGGCCGTCTTTGTGCATGAATGATCCAATCACTTGTATGAACCAACCACAGGTACCGTTGCCCCGTAACCAGGTTCAGTACATGCATCATCCAGCGCTACAGACATCAAGCACCCTATATGCAATAGGGTGTGTACAATCATGATAAGAATGAGAAGCATAGAAAAGAAAGAGGCATTTCTTTTGAAGATGCTGCCCAGCATATAGCGCATGGTAAGCCAATTGCCATAGGAAAACATAAAAACCAAAAGAATGAGGAAAGCGTTTCATCTTTTCATGCTGAAAAAACGGCTGCACGATTTGAGCATAACCAGGACACCGAAAATATCATCATAAGTGATGCGGAATAGAATAAGATCAAGCAGTGGCTGGCATACCTGGAATGCAACATAGATGACCTGGGGGCCATGTTGCAGGACCATGAACAAGAAAGCATTGAAGACCCGTAAGAAGAGACAGAAGAAGTACCAGAAAATAGGTCATGGCCCTAGATGGAAAAAACCGAACCTGGTTCACCGGACAGCCAGGAAATGTGTATCACCATAGACCTTGAGACCGGCTCAGTTTCGGATATGACCTATATCAGGAATACATAAAGTTTGATACAGATGTCCCTTCGCAGGAAGTATAGAAATCAAGATAGTGATGACCGCCCATGCGCTTACCGTGACCGGTACATTAAGCTCAGATGGCAAAAGTGCCAGCAGAACCGGAAGTGACCGCATAGTATGGAGTGCTGTAAGAAACAGTTTTAATTGCGGGATTTTAGAAAAACATGGTCTCTGTATAGTCACTGACCAGGAAAAGCACGGAATAGCTAATGATAACTGATTCTTTGTACGATCTCTTTAAAAAACCCCTTCTCCCATAGGCTTACCGAATCCGGGTCCTTAAGGAAAGGGAGGACATCCAGCTTAGCTTTTTCAAAATCCACATCTTCTATTTGCTGGTTCAATATCTCTAAAAACTTTTTTTATCCAGAGTTTCCTTATCTGGGATGTGACCGCTCTGTTTCATCCTTTCTTGGAGATGTGAAAGGTCCAGGCTGTAATGATTTCTTATATACCATACAAGATCATACCAGTCACGACCCTTTACCCGCATCTTCCATTTCCTGCATAAAATAGCATGCATCTTCCCGGCAAATAAATAAGGGATCTTGTATGTATTGACTGAAAATGGTATGGGATTTAAAAGATATTTTGCTTCGGTCTCAAACCCTGCTGGAGGATCAATATCTACTTCAATCCTTATCTTCAGCAGCCTGGAACCTGGAATTTTTTTTAAATACTGGTCTGGGGCTTCTACGGTTAAGAGGTTTTTGATTGTTCCTGCCTTTATAAAAGCTGATTCGATATTCGTGCTTGTTCTTTTATTTTTATCATTGATCTCAGTATTAAAACCAAATGAAGTCAACTCATTATGAAGGGCTGTAAAATAATCGGTTATGGTAAAATCCTTATCAGGCTCAAGAAGTGAAAAATCAATATCTTCGGAAAAACGGTCAAGCCCATAGAGCATCCTTCATGCTGTCCCTCCATAAAAGGCAGCTTTTTCGAAAAATTTGGCCCTCCACAATCCGAGAAGGGCGATTTCCTGTATGATTTCCTTCAGTGCGTTTTCGTAGTCGCTTGAGCTGTTTAAACTGTATCTTCCAAGCATTATTTTTATTGCGCTATCCATCGTTTTCCTTAAAGTATGTCTCAAAAAGCAGGCAGTTTCCTCTATACTCTTTTGCCAGAGATCTGATATCGCTTCTTTTCAATCTGCTTAATTGACTTTCATCTATCCTCAAGTTCCGGAGAAGATATTCTTCCATTTCTTTGATACTGATAAGTTCAGGACCAAAATATAAGACATCTGCTATTGCTTTTTCTCTTGAAGCTATAGTTATATTATGTTTATCATCAAGGCTTTTTATGGTCATACCGTGCGGATACAGGTCTGGTCTGATATAACGGTAAGTAAAACGGCCTACAGGGGTATTAAAAATCTTATTTCTCTTATTTGTCACTGCAGTAATGGTTTCTGTCCTTTCAGGGATCATACCATAAAAAGAAAGCGCATATTCAAGAGATATATAAGAAGGCCCATATATGAGGTTTGAAAGTGTTTCCCGGTAAAAGTGGCCTTTTTTATAGGGCTCGCCAAGGACATACAGACCCTTTTTTACCCGTATTATCTCCCCTTTTGCGAAGCATGTCATGTATCTTTACCCGCTTATTCTTATAGTTAGACAGAACTGATTTCAGGTAATTATAATCGACTTCTTCAATTGGGAAAGCTTCTTTTGCGATGAACAGAAAACCTCCAGTATGTTAGCATTTTACGAACATACTGGTTAGATGTCAGATTTTTATTTCGCCAATAAATCTTCAGGCGTAAGCCTGAACATGGAGGCGCTCCGCTGTCTTTGATACAATAGGCAGTATGAAATACAAAAGCAGAGCCATGGCCCATATTATACCAGATACCACATAGTCATATCGACCAAATACTAAAAGAGGGGTCTAAAGAAAGGTATGGGAGAATACTTAAAACGGAAAGTGCTTCAAGATTTAAGAAATTTCATCCTGAAATTGACTTTTCTTTGGGTTACCTTCTGCTATGTAGATCTTATTATTAAAAATGTTAAATACAGAAGAATAGATTGTGTAGAAATTTAATTTTTTATCATATTGATATATAAAACCATATTTACTGCTGAATATACTTATGGAATGTTTGACCTCATCATGGTCATCTACGTTTTTTAATGCATCATATACTGTTTGATACCAGATTTCAGAAAAATAAATATTACGGCTGCCTGCATTATGTTGCCACATTTCTTCTGGCGTAAAATGATTTACTGTAATAGTAAAATGCTTGCCTTTTTACCTTTTTTCAGGATGTCTGATATGTATTCTTTGCCCCGGAAATCTTATCTGGTCCGGATGATCTGCTCTGTTTTAAAGGCCCCTTTGCGATCAATTGTTATCTTTGGGAGCTGCGGCTATTATGGTAAAACTATACGATATTTTCAAAATTTAAGTATAAAATAAGCATGCATAGCAAGCCTTTAAAAAAATGCAGATGCTTTCAATGCTGCACGCGATGATTGCATAAAGAAACCGTAATAGAAGGTCATCCAGCTTCATGGTTTTCTGGCAAGTATGCATGGATTCGATTGGAAGGGACACCACCATCAGTATAAAAAATGGCCAGTAGTCCGGCTGATGGCAAAGACTCTACCGCAAGGGCTGCTTCCCGCCATTCCCAGGTTTAAAAAGAGCTTTGCCGCTGGAGAACAAAACCAACAATCGTGCCGGATTGTATCTCCATGCCCCTCATTTGGAACAGCAGAACCGAGCGCAGATGGCAGCAGCCTGCTGGTTGCAGCAGCATTGAATGCAGCCGGTGGTACCAGCAAACAGACTTGTTGGCTTTTGGCTGTGGCCTTTCAATGGTTCATAAAACTCCGGGATAAG
>PWYO01000326.1 GCA_003567835.1 Actinomycetota bacterium
ATAAGGGAAGGGCACAGTCATAACCTGCGCATTTTTAGCCTTTGTCTCTGCTGATGTGAAAAAATCATGGGCCTTAAAACAATAATAAACCTTCAAAACCCCATAGATGATATATTGGAACATATGATTTTTTAATCTCCGTGAGCCTGGATTCTATAAAAAAAGATGGAATGGTGTTTTTGCACAAAAATCAGCGAAAATATCCTGTGACTTTTTTAAATATTACTTTTGGCATGAAAGGCAGGCTCTGCCATGTTCAAGGTATGAAAGTATCTATCAGGTGTACCTATTTTCAACCCCCACATGCAGAAATCGGCGGTATAAATGACTTTGACTCTGTCATCCTATGCACCGTTTTCCGGAATAGAAGAAAGGTTGTGTGCGGCAGGATGCATGCCTGCACCGCATAGCCTGAAAAATCTGGTCCATGCCTGGGACGATCCGTACACTTCTCTCAGACACTATGTTCATCTGTATGTTATGGGTAATAGAGTACAGGACTATAAAACAGTTGGTCATCGTAAAATCACCTCACGCATTTGCTTTTTTTACTTTTAGAATCACAGGCATTGACCTGCCCTTCCTAAAATCCAGTAGAACCCCTATGACGGAAAATATCCCTGCCTCTTTCTTAAAAGTTTGCATAGCTGGCGGCCACAGCATCCTGCAAGCCCTTTTTGACCAATTATTTCATCCTTGAGAACATTGCCTTTTTAAGTAAGGATATTTTTTTCGGGTTTCTTTCCTTTATCTGTCTATGAACTCTTTTTGGTTTCTCTTTGATGGGTCTTATGCGGGGCCGGCGGTGCAATTTGTCGGAATTGAAAATTCTCCATGCAGCTTGCCAGAGTGCCCAATGCAAGCCCTCTGTTACCGCCATCTGTGCCAAAGGTCACTACCATGCAATCTTGATTGTATTTTTTAAATACCTTTTGGTCTCAAACAATTGCCCTGTCTTTGGTTATCCTCGAAGAAAAAGCATAGGAGAACGTAAATTTTTTGTTTAAAAATATTGCTGTCTTTTTTCCATTCTGTCTTGTTAAAAAGTAAAGGATTTAGAAAACCTGTGAACCAATGCAAATGGTGCGGTAAACAAATTGGCACAAAAAATACTGCTGTGAAAATGTCTAATCTGACCAAAAGGGAGTACAGGCGCCATGAACAGATTGAGGATGGTTGGAAGCCGCTGAAAGGTCCCCGGCTGGGCAACCATTTTTGACCTTACATTGGCATCTATAATCATTTTGGGCAAGGTGCACATGCATACAGGTTGACCTTAATATGAGGTGCCAGCAGCAGGCAAACAGGAGCCTGAATGCGCTAATGGCTGGTGGAGTATGGGGCGATTTTATTACAATAATCTGCACCGGGAAATAGCATGCAGCCCCCGATCCCGATGAGGATATGTATGATTTTGCTGTCCTGGAATTTGGCAGCACTGGCAGGATTTAAGGAATGGATACCCCAATTTGGGACAAGCAGATAAAAAGGAAACGATTCATAAAACAAGACCAATCCAGATAAATTTATAAGTTTTCTCATTAATTTGACTCATTTTGGTCTCTTTGCCTGCCTTCTTTATTGTATACACTGCTCTCCCAATTTTATGGAACTTGCAATGTTTCATATTTGTGGCCTATAATTCTGTATATTTCTTGTTCAGTTTTAAAATCACCAATGCCGCGCCCTGGTTCTTTATCTTGTTTTGTCTGCATGATAGAGGGGATCAATGAACTGTGTTCAACTTATCCTTAAGTTGTTATATAATCAATTTCAAATACAGGCAACATGAATTTGGAATTAAAATGATTAAGGTACTGGTCGTTGATGACCATTTATTGGTAAGGCAGGGCATAAAAGCTCTGCTTGAAGTCTATGATGATATTGAGGTTGCAGGCGAAGCGGAAGATGGCCGGCAGGCAATAGAGATGTGCGCAGAATGTGCACCGGACATCGTGCTCATGGATCTGATCATGCCTGTTCTAGGCGGCGTAGCGGCAACTGAGAAAATAATTAAAAAGTGGCCACATATCAAAGTGGTGGCACTTACCAGCTTTAAAGAGAAAGAACTTATAGAAGACTCGCTTAAGGCCGGCGCCATTGGCTATGTCCTAAAAGACATATCTGGTGATGAGCTGGTAGAAACCATAAGAAATGCGGATAAAGGCAAATCAACCCTTTCCTCTGAAGCAAGCGATTTTTTAATTTCCAACTTGACAGAGCCTTCTGTAGATTATCAGCTAACCAGCCAGGAAAAAAACATATTGCGTCTTCTCATAGAGGGTTTATCCAACAAAGAGATTGCCAATAAACAGGTGGTAAGCATTTCCACTGTAAAATTTCACGTGAGCAACATATTAAGCAAGCTGGGGGCGTCCAGCAGGGCTGAGGCTGTCTCCATAGCACTTAGGCATAAACTGGCCGAATGACCAGTTAAAAGCCATACCTTTTATTCTCCATAAACCATACTTAATGCTATTATCATAAGTTTTTTACCCGCCTATAATAAATGACATATACAATTTTAATTTGAGGTGGATGCAAATGGGAGAAGTTAAAGTATTGCTTTTTATTGAAGACTATTTTGAAGACGCGGAAGCTATTTACCCTTACTACAGGATGCGGGAAGAAGGGTATGAAGTAATAATCGCATCTCCTGTAGCAGGCAAAGCATACAAAGGCAAAAAAGGCATGGTCTTACAATCAGAAATTGCTGCTTCTGCAGTGAATCCAGCAGACTATGCGGCGGTGATTATCAGCGGCGGCTATGCACCGGACAGGATGAGAAGAGATCCTGACATGGTAGGACTGGTAAAAAAAATGTTTGAAGACTGCAAAGTGGTGGCAGCCATATGTCATGGCGGCTGGATGCTGGCTGAAGCTGATTTATTGAAGGGCAGGCAGGTGACTGGTGCTCAATCCATTTCAAAAGACCTTACCAATGCAGGAGGACAGTTTATAGACAGGGAAGTGGTGGCAGATGACAATATCATAACATCAAGAGGCCCTGATGATCTACCAGCATTCTGTAAAGCAATCATTACCCTGATAAGGGCCTATGCTAAAGGGTGACTCTGGAGTTTTAAAGATAAGGAGGCTTATGATGTTTGAAGATCTAATGTTCGAAAAATGTCCCAATTGCAGCAAATGGCTCTATCGGAAAAGAAAGTTTCATGAAGGAATAACCGGCGCTTTTGCCAAGGATATTAAAATCATGGAAGACAAGGATGGGGATGCAGTTTTTGTCTGCGACAATTGTAATGCCCGCCTGGTACATGTAGTAGCTAAAGGCAGGCCCCTGGTTTACAAATTGTCACATGCCAAATAATTTTACTAAAATTTATTTTAAAGGTGATGATCATGAATGGGCAATTGCAGGAAAAAATGGCAGAGATTTTGGAAGTATTAAAATCAATAAATGAAAACCTTAATGAAATAAAAGGGAATACCGTAGAAGAAGAAGACTATTATATTTAAGCCCATTTGCAGGCAATCCTTGCATTTATGATAAGAAGAAGCCTTTTAAAGAGGATTGCCTGCAAACCTTAATCCTAATTTCTATAATGGATTGCAGGCAACACTTTGTTATGTTTTATTTGACTTATGACCATATTCTATGCTATATTAGTATTGTCTAGGGACAGAGAAGGGCAACTTTTAAGGATTAGCAAAAAACTGTATGCGAAAGGATGCAGAATTAGGCAAAAACCTTAAAACTCCCATAAAAGTCCTAAGACAGAGCCCCAAGATGCGCGGTAGCCTAAGGTGTGAAAAGCTAAGGCGAAAGGTAACTTGGGGTTTTTTTATTTTCTCTTCCCTCAAGAAGTTTCAAGCATATTAGGTTTGGGTTAACCAGTGAGGGACCTCAGATTCTTAAAGTTGGTTGTCCCGACTGGTATTTACAACCAGAGGCGGGCAATCATTTTTCTTCGCTTTCGATCCCAATATTTTAGATGCAAGCGATAATTATTGAAAAAATAACCGGTATTGGTTCATGCTGCTTGGAAAACCGGAGGCAAGCGGATCAGGAATAAGTACAGATCAGATAATTTTGTATAGCTTGATTTATATAAATATATTTGAATATAATTACAAACATATATTATGGTCAAAGATTTTTATGATTACTGGATATAAATGGAGCATATGATGAAATATAAGAAATCC